>NZ_JBEXSZ010000141.1:0-21190 GCF_040613865.1 Streptomyces sp. NPDC006197
CGGGAGTTCCTGCGAGGCGAAGGCGGAGGCCGAGTAGACCGAGGCGCCGGCCTCCGAGACCATCACCTTGGTCAGCTTCAACTCGGGGTGCTTGGCGAGGAGTTCGGCCGCCAGCTTGTCGGTCTCGCGGGAGGCCGTGCCGTTGCCGATCGCGATCAGCTCGACCGCGTGCTCCTTCGCCAGACGCGCCAGCTTCTCCAGCGCCTGGTCCCACTTGTTGGCGGGGACGTGGGGGTAGATCGTGTCGGTGGCGACGACCTTGCCGGTCGCGTCGACGACGGCGACCTTCACGCCCGTGCGGAAACCGGGGTCGAGCCCCAGCGTCGCCCGGGTGCCGGCCGGCGCGGCGAGCAGCAGGTCCCGCAGGTTCGCCGCGAAGACCCGGACCGCCTCGTCCTCGGCGGCCGTGCGCAGCCGCAGCCGCAGGTCGATCCCGAGGTGCACCAGGATCCGGGTCCGCCAGGCCCAGCGGACCGTGTCCTGGAGCCACTTGTCCCCGGGACGGCCGCGGTCGGCGACGCCGAAGCGGCTCGCGACGATCCCCTCGTACGAGGAGGGCCCCTCCGTGGGCTCCTCCGGCTCCAGCTCCAGGCTGAGGACGTCCTCCTTCTCGCCGCGCAGCATGGCGAGCACGCGGTGCGAGGGCAGCGCCGTGAAGGGCTCGGCGAAGTCGAAGTAGTCGGCGAACTTCGCTCCGGCCTCCTCCTGCCCCTCGCGGACCTTCGCCACGAGCCGGCCGCGGCCCCACATGCGCTCGCGCAGCTCACCGATGAGGTCGGCGTCCTCGGAGAACTTCTCGGCGAGGATCGCCCGCGCGCCCTCCAGGGCCGCGGCGGCGTCCGCGACGCCCTTGCCGGCGTCCACGAAGGCCGCGGCGGCGGCCGCCGGCTCGACGGACGGATCGGCGAGCAGCCCCTCGGCCAGCGGTTCGAGCCCGGCCTCGCGGGCGATCTGGGCCTTCGTCCGGCGCTTCGGCTTGAAGGGCAGGTAGATGTCCTCCAGGCGCGCCTTGGTGTCGGCCGCCCGGATGCTCGCCTCCAGTTCGGCCGTCAGCTTGCCCTGCTCGCGCACCGAGTCGAGGATCGCCGACCGGCGGTCCTCCAGCTCGCGGAGATAGCGCAGCCGCTCCTCCAGGGTGCGCAGCTGCGCGTCGTCGAGCATCTCGGTCGCTTCCTTGCGGTAGCGCGCGATGAACGGCACGGTCGAACCGCCGTCGAGGAGCTCGACGGCTGCCCTCACCTGTCGCTCGCGTACGCCGAGCTCCTCGGCGATCCTTGCTTCGATGGACGTCGTCACGGTGTCCCGACTCGCCTTCTCGTGCCTCAAGCTTGCGAGTGCATTCTGCCGGGTCGGTCACCCGTATGCGGTAACCGACCCGTCCCGCGCGCGTCCCCGTCCCGCCGGGTCAGCCCTTGCCGAGCAGGTCCGCCGGGAAGGCGCCCGCGCCGACCGCCGCGACCAGGAAGCCGCGTCCCAGCTCGGTGAGGCGCTCGATCCCGGCCGCACCGAGGTGCTCGTACGGGGCGGAGTCCAGCCGGTCGGTGTGCTCCTCCAGCTCGGCGCGCAGGGCCGTCCCCGCCTCCGTCAGCTCGCCCTCGGCGTCGAGGAGCCCGCGCTCGCGCAGCCGCTCCCTCGCCGCCTCCCAGTCGGCGCTCCGCCAGCCGCGCGTGCCGAGGATCCAGCGCGGGGACATTCCCTTGCCGGTGGCGGTGTGGGAGGCGAGGGCCTCGACGGGGTCGAGCCCGGCGGCGAGCAGGGCCGAGAGGTGGCCGTCGCCGCGGTGCTCGCGGAGCAGGGTGGCGGCGTACCAGTAGGCGAGGTGGGGCTGCTCGGGCACCGGCAGGTCGGCGTTGGCCGAGTAGAGCGGCCGGGCGTGCCGGGTGCAGGCCTCGGTGGCGCGCAGGGCGAGCTCCGCCGCCTCGGCCATCTCGGGGGAGGTGACGACGTCGTCGCCGAGCAGCCGCCGCAGGGTGGCGTCGGCGGTGCGCAGCCGGGCGTCCAGGACCTGGGCGGGGGAGGCGGTCTCCCAGACGGCCGGGAGGTGCCCGGAGAGGAACTCGTGGTTGTAGTTGTAGAAGGTCGCGGCGACCGTGCCCGCGCCCACCGCGCCGAGGGCGGCACTCCGCGCGGCGAGCCGCATCGCGCTCTGGTCGGCGAAGCCGAGGGCGGTGAACTCCCGGTCCAGGTCCGGCGAGAAGTACAGCGTGGAATGGATCGGGTTGAGGGCGTTGTGGCACTGGCGGCCCGCACGCGGGGGAAGAGCAGTCGTCATGGACCGAACGTTACCGACTGGTCGGTACGACGGGAACAGCCGGACGGCGCCGAGCGGGCGCGGGAGCGTGGAAAGACGGTTCCGCGGCGCCGTGGGCGCCGGAACCCCTCAGGGACGGAGGCGCCGTCCTCGTGGGCCCGCCCTCCCGGCGGCGCGGCCCCGTGCGGGGAGCGCGTGCCCTCAGAGGCCGTACGTGAAGCGGGGCGCGCGGCGCTCCAGGAACGCGGCGACGCCTTCGGCGGTGTCACCGCTGCCGCGTGCCTGCTCCGCCCAGTGGGCGTCCCGGTCCAGACGGCCGTCGGCGAACTCCTTGGCCGCCGCCTGGGTGAGCAGCGAGCGGGAGGCGAGCAGCCGGGCGAACTCGGCCACCCGCTTGTCCAGCGCGCCGGCCGGGTGCAGCTCGTCCACGAACCCGGTCCGCAGGGCCCGCTCCGCCTCCATCAACTCACCGGAGAACAGCAGGTACTTGGCGGTCGAGGGGCCGACCAGGGCGGTGAGTCTGCGGGTTGAGGAGGACGCGTAGACGATGCCGAGCTTCGAGGGCGTGATCCCGAAGCGGGCACCCTCCTCGGCGAAGCGCAGGTCGCAGGCGGCGGCGAGCTGGCTGCCGCCGCCGACGCAGAAGCCCCGCACCGCCGCGACGGTCGGCTTGGGGAAGGCCGCGAGCGCCTCCTCGGCCCGTACCGCGAGGGTCTGCTGCTCGTCCCCGGGCTCCCGCAGCGCCGAGATGTCCGCCCCGGCGCAGAAGGTGTCGCCCTCGCCGGTGAGGACCAGCACCCGGACGGCCGGGTCGGCGGCGAGCCGCTCCAGGACGGCGGGCAGGGCGCGCCACATGCCGGCGCTCATGGCGTTGCGCTTGGCGGGGTTGGAGATGACGACGGTGGCGATCCCGTCCGTGACGCTGTCCTTCAGCTGCGGCTCCATGGGCCGGATGCTATCCGCCGGGCCCGAACGTACGATCAGGAAGGGGTCGCTCCGAGGAGGCAGCGCATGGCCGAGGACGCCCGAGAGACACGAGCCGGCCCCGACCCGGTCCGGGAGATGGCGCGCGAGGGGAAGAAGCTCAGCCGCGGCTTCAGCTGGCTTGCCGCGCTCGGCGTCCTGCTCGTGATCGGCGGCGCCGTCGGCCTGGTCTACACGGGCGTCGCCACCCTGACCTCGATGCTGCTCTTCGGCTGGCTGCTGCTCGTCGGCGGCGTGGTGGGGCTGCTGCAGGCCATCCAGTCGCGCGGCACCAGCTACTTCTGGCTCGCCGTGGTGGTGGCCGCCCTGAACATCGCGGCCGGTGGCGTGGTCATCCGCCACCCGGAGGGCTCGGCGGAGGCGCTGACGATGTTCGCCGCCCTGCTCTTCCTCACCGGCGGACTGTTCCGGCTGGTGGGCAGTGTGGTGGTGCGCGGGCCGCAGTTCGGCTGGACGCTGCTCCAGGGTGCCTTCGGGCTGCTGCTCGGCCTGCTGGTCCTGTTCGACTGGCCGCACAGCAGCCGGTACGTCCTCGGGCTCTTCTTCTCGCTCGCCCTGCTCTTCGACGGGCTGGGCCTGATCGCGATCGGGGTGGGCGGCAGGCGGATCGTCAGTATGGTGACGCCGTCGGAGCCGGCCGGGGGCCCGCCTCCGGAGTCCTCAGAAACCGCACAGGATCAGTCGAACAACTGACGTTGGCATACTCAGCCGATCAGAAGGTGGCCGATAGGTGTCGACTTCTGGTCAGTAGGCCGGTCCGCTCGCGCGTATTGCCAAGACTCGATCCGTGGCGAGAATCGAGCACGAGGGTGGGAACGGGACCGTGGAGACCCACGGGGGTGTCCCCGCCCGGCAACCGTCCTACGAAGGAGTCTGGCGCTTCACCGCTGCAGCGGTCGACGTCTCCGTCCCGCAGGCCCGGCACGCCGTACGCGACCTGCTGGTCCGCCAGGGCGTCCCCGTCCGCGAGGACATCATGGACGGTCTGCTGCTGATCGTCTCCGAGCTGGTGACCAACGCCGTGCGGCACGCGGCGCTGCTCTCCCCGGAGATAGCGGTGGAGGTCGCGATCGGCCCCGAGTGGGTCAGGGTGTCCGTCGAGGACAACCACCCCTACCGTCCCAAGGCCCTGGAGGCGGACTGGGGGCAGACCGGTGGCCGGGGGCTCCTCCTGGTCCGCGAGATCGCCCAGGAGTCCGGCGGCGCCTGCGACGTCGAGCACACCGCGAGCGGCGGGAAGATCATCTGGGCGGCGCTGCCCCTGGGACCCGTCTGACGAGGCCCGCCAGGACCCCGGGACCCGTCCGACGGGGCCCGCCGGTCCGGATCCGGCCACACAAGGCCGGAAGCCCCGGCCCCGATGGCACCGGGGCCGGGAGGCACCCCCGGGGGTCACCAGCCCCCGGAGGGACCCGTCAGCTCCCTGATCGCCGGCCGCGCCGCGTCCAGGACCGTCATGAACCAGGCGGAGAAGGGCGCGGCGGCATGCCGCTCGGCCAGCTCGTCGGCCGTCACGAAGTCGGTGGACTCGATCTCCTCCGGGTCCGGCCGCGGCGCGGCCTGCACAAGACCGACGAAGAGGTGGTTGAACTCCTGCTCCACCAGGCCCGAGGCCGGGTCCGGGTGGTTGTAGCGGACGGTGCCGGCCTCCGCGAGCAGCGTCGGCGAGACGCCCAGCTCCTCGAAGGTCCGCCGGGCCGCCGCGGCGAACGGCGCCTCGCCCGGGTAGGGGTGGCCGCAGCAGGTGTTCGACCAGACGCCGGGGGAGTGGTACTTGCCGAGCGCCCGCCGCTGGAGCAGCAGCCGGCCCGACTCGTCGAAGAGGAAGACGGAGAAGGCGCGGTGGAGCTGCCCCGGCGCCTGGTGTGCGGCGAGCTTCTCCGCGGTGCCGATGGTCCTCCCCTCCTCGTCGACCAGTTCGAGCATGATCGGCGCCGGGGCTCCGGACGGCTGGACACCGTTCGACGTGATCTCCGGCGAGATCTGAGCCGCGGTGGCTGGTGTGGTCGGCATACCCATCCTTCGCATCGGTCCTCGGCCCGGTGGGGCCCCCACAGTGTGCCGTACAAGAGCGGCTTGTCCGCACTCCGGCGTCCGGACGCGGCCGCTCCCACCGCACCGGAGTACAAGCGGTGCGGCGGGAGCGGCGCCCCTTCAGGGGGCGGCTAGACCCCGAAAGCCGCCGGATAGGCGATCGTGCCTGAGGGAACGGGCTCCGAACCGTCCAGGACGAGCGCCATCATCGCCTCGTCCGGAACCTCGAAACCTGGCTTGATTCCATACTCGGACGCCCGTACGAACCCGAACCGGGGGTAGTACCCCGGATGGCCGAGTACGAGCACGAGTCGCTCTCCCCGCAGCCGGGCCGCGTCGAGGACCGCCCGGACGACGGCCTGTCCGGCACCGGCGTTCTGGTGCTCCGGAGCGACCGCGACCGGTGCGAGGGCCGCCGCGGGAACCCCGTTCACATGGCAGCGGGAGATCAGCGCGTGCGCGGCGACCGTGCCGTCCGGGGCCTCCGCCACGTACGACAGGCCCGGCAGCCATGCTCCGGTGTCGGTGCGGAGCGCGTCGACGAGTCCGGCCTCCTCCGGAGTCGGGAAGGCCCCCGTGTTGACCGCCCGCACGGCGGCGGCGTCTCCGTCGCCCTCCGGTCGGGTCTTCCAGCGCGGATCGGCGGCCCGCAGGACGAAGCCGGCGTACCCGTAGTCGGAGCCGTGCTCGCGCCGCAGCGCGATCTCGGCGCGGGCCCCCGCCACCGCCTCGGCCATGCCGGGCACGGTGGTGTCCGCCGCGTCGGCGTGCGCGGAGAGCGGGACGTAGTACTCGTCCCAGTCGCTCTCGGGCTGCGGGACGGTCCCCAGGACGTGGTAACCGGCCGCCACGGCCGCCGCCGCGTTCCCGGCGACGGTGCGGAGGGTGTAGTGCTCCTCCCAGAAGGCGCGGGCCGCCGGGCCCGGCTCCTCGGTGGTCCAGACGCACTCGGTGAGCACCAGCGTGCCCCCGGGGGCCAGGAGCCGGCGCCATTCGGCCAGCGCCCGGTCGAAGCCGAGGACGAAGACCGAGCTCTCCGCCCAGACCAGGTCGAAGGAGCCGTCGGGGAACGGCAGTGCGCGCATGTCGGCGTTCAGGGTGCGGATCGCGCCGTCGAGCCCGCGGGCGGCGGCGGTCTCCCGCAGCTCCGCGAGGAACGGTTCGTGCGTGTCGACGGCGGTCACCTCGGCGCCCGCCTCGGCGGCCAGGAGCAGCGCGGAGCGGCCGGGGCCGCAGCCCAGGTCGAGCACGCGCGGGCGCTCCGGAAGGCGGCCCGAGAGGGCGAGGAGCCGACGCGTGGTGGCGTCGGAGCCGGGGCCCTGCCGCGGCAGGCCGTGGTGCAGGGCGAAGAAGGAGTCGTGCAGGGCGTTGTCGGACAACGTGGAAACCCTTTGGGTGAAAGGGCCCCGGCCGACGACGTGACGTACCGGTGGAAGGACCGGGATCAGGTCAGCCGGAGACCCGGAGGCTGAGGGACGACCGGGCGCTGCCGCACTGGGCAGCCTCCATCGCGACGGTCATCGACCTCAGCTCCTCTCCACACGCGTTCGTGCGGTCAGACTAACAGCGGGGAGCGCTCAGAGGCAGAGCTTCGCCTCGTGCTCCGCGTGCCCGGCCGGCTCCAGCTGGAAGGTGCAGTGCTCCACGTCGAAGTGCGAGCCCAGACAGCCCTGCAGGGCGTGCAGCATCTTCTCGTGCCCGACCGAGTCGAGCGCGTCCTGGTCGACGACCACGTGCGCGGAGAGCACCGGCATCCCCGAGGTGATCGTCCAGGCGTGCAGGTCGTGCACGTCCTCGACGCCCGGCAGGGCCAGGATGTGCGCCCGCACCTCCGCCATGTCGACGCCCTTCGGAGCCGCCTCCAGGAGGACGTCCAGGGTCTCGCGCAGCAGCTTGACCGTGCGCGGCACGATCATCAGACCGATCGCGATCGAGGCGATCGGGTCCGCGTACTGCCAGCCCGTCGCCAGGATGATCGCGGCCGCGACGATCACGGTGACCGAGCCCAGCGCGTCCGCGAGCACCTCCAGGTACGCCCCGCGCACGTTGAGGCTCTCCTTCTGGCCCCGCATGAGCAGCGACAGCGAGATCACGTTGGCCACCAGGCCGATCACCGCGAACGCGATCGCCGGGCCGCCCTTGGTCTCGGCCGGCTCGATGAACCGCTGGACCGCCTCGTACAGCACGTATCCGCCGACGCCGAGCAGCAGCAGACAGTTGGCGAGCGCGGCCAGGATCTCGGCCCGGGCGTACCCGAACGTGCGGTTCCCCGAAGGGGGCCGGTTCGCGAAGTGGATCGCGAGGAGCGCCATCGCGAGGCCGACCGCGTCGGTCGCCATGTGCGCCGCGTCCGCGATCAGGGCGAGCGAGTCGGCGACCAGACCGCCGACGATCTCGATCACCATCACGGAGAGCGTGATGCCGAGTGCGATCCGCAGCCGGCTCTTGTACGCGGCGGCCGCCGTGCCCGTCGGCGGCGGGCCCCCGTGACTGTGCCCGTGATCGTGTCCAGCCCCCATGACAAGGCCTCCCGGTCGTGTCGAGTGTGTGCCCCGATTCGCAAGTGAACTACGGGAGGGGGGTATCCGCAACACGGTACTGAACACCGTTGTCATATGCTCTGACCTGCGACGACACCGGAGCGAGGGCTCGCGCCACCGGCCCCCCGGGACGGGGTTTGTGGGGCGGGCCGCCGATCACCCATGATGATCTCCGCGGAACGCGGCGCACCCGGACGGACACGGACGGTCCCGGGGGCGTCCTGTCGGCGAAGCCTCGGTGAAATCGGGTTCCGTTCATCCGATAGCCTCAGCCGACGTGTCGCCGCCCGGTGCCGGGCCGCACCGCCGCGCCGGGGCCGCCATGGCCCCGCCGGCCCCTCCGTCAGCTCCAAGGAGTGAGTTCGTCTGTCGACCGCCATCCTCACCGGCCCGCCGGCACCCGGATCCTCGCTCGACGGCGATCTGCGGTCGCTCGGCTTCGACGTCCGGATCGCCTCCGGCGCCGAGGAGGCCGGCGCCCTGCTGGCCGCCGTCCCGGCGGGCGAGCGCGTCGCGCTCGTCGACCCCCGGTTCGTCGGTCACCTGCACGCGCTGCGCCTCGCCCTGACCGACCCCCGCTTCCCCGCGGCCGCCGCCCCCGGCGCGCTCACCGCGCAGCGGGAGGCCCGCCCCGCGCTCGCCCGCGCCCTGGAAGCGGTCACCACGACCGCCGGGGCCACCGGCAGCGGCACGCTCACCGACGCGCACGGCCTCACCGACTCGCTCGCCGAGGCCCTCGACGCCGACGGCGTCGCCGTCCACCGGCCCCAGCTCGGCACCCTCGTCGCCACCGTGCCCACCGACGCCGAGGCCCGCCACGAGGCCCGCGCCGCCGTCGACGCCGTCGACGACGAGGCCGTCCGCCTGCGCTCGGCCGTCAAGGCGCACGACGGCTTCTTCACCACCTTCTTCATCAGCCCGTACTCGCGCTACATCGCCCGCTGGTGCGCGCGCCGCGGCCTCACCCCGAACCAGGTCACCACCGCCTCGCTGCTCACCGCGCTGATCGCGGCCGGCTGCGCGGCCACCGGCGTCCGCGGCGGCTACATCGCCGCCGGCGTCCTCCTCATCGTCTCCTTCGTCCTCGACTGCACCGACGGGCAGCTCGCCCGTTACGCGCTCAAGTACTCGACGATGGGTGCCTGGCTCGACGCCACCTTCGACCGGGCCAAGGAGTACGCCTTCTACGCGGGCCTCGCCCTCGGTGCCGCCCGCAACGGCGACGACGTGTGGGCGCTCGCCCTCGGCGCCATGGTCCTCATGACCTGCCGGCACGTGGTGGACTTCTCCTTCAACGAGGCCAACCACGACGCCACGGCCAACACCAGCCCGACCGCGGCCCTCTCCAGCCGGCTCGACAGCGTCGGCTGGACGGTCTGGGTCCGCCGCATGATCATCCTGCCGATCGGCGAGCGCTGGGCGATGATCGCCGTCCTCACCGCCGCCACCACCCCCCGGATCGTCTTCTGGGCGCTGATCATCGGCTGCGCCTTCGGCGCCTGCTACACCGCGGCGGGCCGCGTCCTGCGCTCCCTGACCCGCAAGGCGAAGCGGACGGACCGGGCGGCCCAGGCGCTGGCGGACCTCACCGACTCCGGCCCGATCGCCGAGCTGGTCGCCAGGGCGGGCCGGCGTCCGGGGGTCCGGCCGTTCTTCCGGGCGCCGTCGGTGATCGCGCTGATCGGTGCGGCCCTCATGCTCGTCTTCGCCTGGCTCGACCCGTTCGGCAGCCCCTTCACGGTCATGGCCGCGGTCCTCTACGCGGGCTTCGCCGGCGGCGCCGTCGCCCGCCCCCTCAAGGGCGCCCTCGACTGGCTCGTCCCGCCCGTCTTCCGCGCCGCCGAGTACGGCACGGTCCTGGTCCTCGCCGCCAAGTCCCACGGGGATCACGCGCTCCCCGCCGCATTCGGGCTGGTCGCGGCCGTCGCCTACCATCACTACGACACGGTGTACCGCATCCGCGGAGGCACCGGCGCGCCGCCCGCCTGGCTGGTGCGCGTCACCGGCGGACACGAGGGGCGCACGCTCCTGGTGACCGTCCTCGCCGCCCTGCTGGCGGACCGCGGCGACGACTTCACCCTGGCACTGACCGCGCTCGCGGTCGCCGTCGCGCTGGTGGTGCTCGTGGAGTCCATCCGCTTCTGGGTCTCCTCCGGAGCACCCGCCGTTCACGACGAAGGAGAAACAGCATGATCGGCCTCGTACTGGCAGCCGGTGCCGGACGGCGTCTGCGCCCCTACACCGACACCCTTCCGAAGGCCCTCGTGCCGGTGGACGGTGACACCACCATCCTCGACCTCACGCTGAAGAACTTCGCCGAGATCGGCCTCACCGAGGTCGCGATCGTCGTCGGCTACCGCAAGGAGGCCGTCTACGACCGCAAGGACGCCCTGGAGGCCGAGTACGGCCTCAAGATCACCCTCGTCGACAACGACAAGGCCGAGGAGTGGAACAACGCCTACTCCCTGTGGTGCGCCCGTGAGGTGCTCAAGCGCGGTGTGATCCTCGCCAACGGCGACACCGTCCACCCGGTCTCCGTCGAGAAGACCCTGCTCGCCGCCCGTGGCAACGGCCAGAAGATCATCCTCGCCCTCGACACGGTGAAGAACCTCGCCGACGAGGAGATGAAGGTCATCACCGCCGAGGGCAAGGGCGTCCAGCGCATCACCAAGCTCATGGACCCGGCCACCGCCACCGGCGAGTACATCGGCGTCACCCTCATCGAGGCCGAGGCCGCCGAGGAGCTCGCCGACGCCCTCAAGGCCACCTTCGAGCGCGACCCCGACCTCTACTACGAGGACGGCTACCAGGAGCTCGTCAACCGCGGCTTCACCGTCGACGTGGCCCCCATCGGCGACGTCAAGTGGGTCGAGATCGACAACCACGACGACCTCGCGAAGGGCCGTGAGATCGCGTGCCAGTACTGACCCGGCTGATCCCCTCGCCGGTCGTCGTCGACATCCGCCGGGGAGCGCTGGACGACCTGTCCGCGCTCCTCGCGGACCAGCGGATCTCCAGCAACGGCAAGATCGCCGTCGCCATCAGCGGCGGCTCGGGCCTCAAGCTGCGTGACCACTTCGCCCCCGAGCTGCCCGGCGCCGACTGGTACCCGGTCTCGGGCGGCACGATCGACGAGGCCGTGAAGCTCGCCGACGCCATGCGCGGCAAGCGGTACGACGCCGTGGTCGCCCTCGGCGGCGGCAAGATCATCGACGTGACGAAGTACGCGGCGGCCCGGGTCGGGCTGCCGCTGGTGGCCATCGCCACCAACCTGTCGCACGACGGGATCTGCTCGCCGATCTCCACCCTGGACAACGACAACGGCCGCGGTTCGTACGGCGTCCCCACCCCGATCGCGCTGGTCATCGACCTCGACGTGATCCGGGACGCCCCCGTGCGGTACGTCCGCTCCGGCATCGGCGACGCGATCTCCAACCTCTCCGCCATCGAGGACTGGGAGCTCTCGCACCGCGAGAACGGCGAGCCGGTCGACGGCCTGGCCGCCGCCATGGCCCGCAGCGCCGGCGAGGCCGTGCTCCGCCACCCCGGCGGCGTGGGCGACGACGACTTCCTCGTCACCCTCTCCGAGGGCCTGGTGATGTCCGGCATCGCCATGTCCATCAGCGGCGACAGCCGCCCCTCCTCGGGCGCCTGCCACGAGATCAGCCACGCCTTCGACCTGCTGTTCCCGGCGCGGGCGGCCAGCCACGGCGAGCAGTGCGGCCTCGGCGCGGCCTTCGCGATGCACCTGCGCGGTGCGCGGGACGCCTCCGGCGTGATGGTCGAGACCCTGCGCCGGCACGGGCTGCCCGTCCTGCCGGAGGAGATGGGCTTCACCGCGGACGAGTTCGTCCGGGCGGTGTCCTTCGCCCCGCAGACCCGACCGGGCCGCTACACCATCCTCGAACACCTCGACCTGTCCGACGACGAGATCAGGGACGCGTACGCCGACTATGCCAAAGCCATCGGTAGCTGAGCTCCGCCCGGTCGTCCACCCCCCGGGCGTGAAGGACCGGCGGAGTGGCGAGCACTGGGGCGGCCGCCTCTACATGCGGGAGATCTCGCTCAGGATCACCCGGCAGCTCGTCGGCACCAGGATCACGCCGAACCAGCTGACGTACGTCATGACGCTCGCGGGCGTCCTCGCCGCACCGGCCCTGCTGGTGCCCGGGATCCCGGGGGCGCTGCTCGGCGCGCTCATGGTCCAGCTCTACCTGCTGCTCGACTGCGTCGACGGCGAGGTGGCCCGCTGGAAGAAGCAGTACTCGCTGGCCGGTGTCTACCTGGACCGGGTCGGCGCCTACCTGTGCGACGCGGCCGTCCTCGTCGGCTTCGGACTGCGCGCCGCCGACCTGTGGGGCCCGGGCCGGATCGACTGGCTGTGGGCCTTCCTGGGCACGCTCGCCGCGCTCGGTGCCATCCTGATCAAGGCCGAGACCGACCTCGTCGGCGTCGCCCGCCACCAGGGCGGGCTGCCGCCGGTCAAGGAGGCGGCGTCCGAGCCGCGCTCCTCCGGCATGGCGCTGGCCCGCCGGGCCGCCGCCGCGCTCAAGTTCCACCGGCTCGTCCTCGGCATCGAGGCCTCGCTGCTCGTCGTGGTCCTGGCGATCGCGGACCAGGCCAGGGGAGACCTCTTCTTCTCCCGGCTCGGTGTCGCCGTCCTCGCCGGCATCGCCCTGCTCCAGACCGTGCTGCACCTCGTGTCGATCATGGTCTCCAGCAGGCTGAAGTGAGGCCGGCCGTGAGTACCCCGCTCAGGGTGGGCGCCGTCATCATCACGATGGGCAACCGCCCCGACGACCTGCGCGCGCTCATCGACTCGGTCGCCGCGCAGGAGGGCGACCCGGTCGAGGTCGTCGTCGTCGGTCAGGGCACCCCGGTCACCGGGGTGCCCGACTGGGTGCGGACCGTCGACCTGCCCGAGAACCTCGGCATCCCCGGCGGGCGGAACGTCGGCATCGAGGCCTTCGGCCCCGGCGGCACCGACGTCGACGTCCTCCTCTTCCTCGACGACGACGGGCTGCTCGCCCACCGGGACACCGCCGAGCTGGTCCGGCAGGCCTTCACCGCCGACCCGCGCCTCGGCATCATCAGCTTCCGGATCGCCGATCCGGAGACCGGGGCCACCCAGCGCCGGCACGTGCCGCGGCTCCGCGCGGCCGACCCGATGCGCTCCTCGCGGGTGACCACCTTCCTCGGCGGCGCCAACGCCGTCCGCACCAAGGTCTTCGCCGAAGTCGGCGGTCTGCCGGACGAGTTCTTCTACGCGCACGAGGAGACCGACCTCGCCTGGCGCGCGCTCGACGCCGACTGGATGATCGACTACCGTTCCGACATGGTGCTGCTGCACCCCACCACAGCCCCGTCCCGGCACGCCTCGTACCACTTCAACGTGGCCCGCAACCGAGTGTGGCTGGCACGTCGCAATCTGCCCGCGCCCCTGGTGCCGGTCTATCTCGGCGTCTGGCTCCTGCTCACGCTGGCCCGGCGGCCCTCGCTCCCCGCGCTGAAGGCGTGGCTCGGCGGATTCCGCGCGGGCTGGACGACCCCCTGCGGACCGCGCCGCCCCATGAGGTGGCGTACGGTGTGGCGCCTGACCCGGCTGGGTCGCCCCCCGGTCGTCTGACATCGTGGTACTCCACACGTGCCGCGCATCTTGAACACGAAAGTTTCGACTGTGAGTGACACACACCTGGGCGGGGCGGTGGCGACGAGCGCGCCTCCGTCCTCCGTCGACGAGGGCCTGGAGCCGGCCGCCCTCGCCGCGAAGTACGGCCTCGCCGTCAGCGGCGCCCGGCCCGGCCTGTTCGAGTACGTCCGCGATCTGTGGAGCCGTCGCCACTTCATCCTGGCCTTCTCCTCGGCGAAGCTGACCGCCCAGTACAGCCAGGCGAAGCTGGGCCAGGTGTGGCAGGTGGCGACCCCGCTGCTGAACGCCCTGGTGTACTACCTGATCTTCGGGCTGATCCTCGGGGCCGGAAAGGGCCTGAGCAAGGACGTCTACATCCCGTTCCTGGTCACCGGCATCTTCGTGTTCACCTTCACCCAGAACTCGGTGATGGCGGGCGTCCGGGCCATCTCGGGCAACCTCGGCCTGGTCCGGGCCCTGCACTTCCCGCGCGCCACGCTGCCCATCTCCTTCTCGCTCCAGCAGCTCCAGCAGCTGCTGTTCTCGATGATCGTGCTCGTGGCGGTCGCGCTCTCCTTCGGCAGCTACCCCTCGCTCCGCTGGCTGCTGCTGGTCCCGGCGCTGCTCCTGCAGTTCGTGTTCAACATCGGACTGGCTCTGATCATGGCCAGGATGGGCGCCAAGACGCCCGACCTCGCCCAGCTGATGCCGTTCGTCATGCGGACCTGGATGTACGCGTCCGGTGTGATGTTCTCGATCCAGGCCATGCTGGCGGACAAGCCGGCGTGGATCGCCGACGTCCTCATGTACAACCCGGCGGCGGTCTACATGGACCTCATCCGCTACTCCCTCATCGAGGGCTACGGCGCCGAGAACCTGCCGTCGCACGTCTGGATGACCGCCCTCGGCTGGGCCCTGGTCTTCGGCATCGGCGGTTTCGTCTACTTCTGGAAGGCCGAGGAGAGGTACGGCCGTGGCTGACACGAACCAGGACCGCGTCCCCACCGTCATCTGCGACGACGTCCACATCGTCTACCGGGTCCACACCGGGGGCGGGGGCAAGGGCAGCGCCACGGCGGCGCTCAGCCGGATCGTCGGCCGGGGCAAGGCCGAGGTCTCCCGGGGCGTCCGCAAGGTCCACGCCGTCCGCGGCGTCACCTTCACCGCCTACCGGGGCGAGGCCATCGGCCTCATCGGCACCAACGGCTCCGGCAAGTCCACGCTCCTGCGTGCCATCGCCGGCCTGCTCCCCACCGAGAGCGGCAAGGTCTACACCGACGGCCAGCCCTCGCTCCTGGGCGTCAACGCGGCCCTCATGAACGACCTCACCGGCGAGCGCAACGTGATCCTGGGCGGCCTCGCCATGGGCATGAGCCGCGAGGAGGTGCGCTCCCGCTACGAGGACATCGTCGACTTCTCCGGCATCAACGAGAAGGGCGACTTCATCAGCCTCCCCATGCGAACGTACTCCTCCGGCATGGGCGCCCGGCTCCGTTTCGCCATCGCGGCGGCCAAGAACCACGACGTCCTCCTCATCGACGAGGCGCTCGCGACCGGTGACCGCAAGTTCCAGATCCGCTCCGAGGAGCGCATCCGCGAGCTCCGCAAGGAGGCCGGCACGGTCTTCCTGGTGAGCCACAGCAACAAGTCCATCCGGGACACCTGTGACCGGGTGCTCTGGCTGGAGAAGGGGCAGCTCCTGATGGACGGCCCCACCGAGGAGGTCCTCAAGGCGTACGAGCGCGAGACCGCGCGCTGAGACCTGCCGCCCGAGAGCTCCTGCCGGATTCACTTCATCCGGTAGGAGCTCTTCCGGTTTCTGCGCGTCGTGCCCCCACCTGGAATGTTCATGCGGTTAACTTCGGGCAGGATGAGTCCATGGCAGCGACCTCGGCGGGAAAGACCTACCACCACGGCGACCTGCGCAACGCGCTGATCTGCGCGGCCGTCGACCTCGCCGGCGAAGGCGGCCCCGAGCGGGTCGTCCTGCGCGAGGCGGCCCGCCGGGTCGGCGTCTCGCCCACCGCCGCCTACCGGCACTTCGACGGGCGCGGCGAACTCCTCCGTGCCGTACGGACCCATGCCCGGCGGGAGCTCGCCGCCGCCATGGAGCGGGCTGCCGCCCGCGAGCCCGGCGCCGACGACCCCGGCCTCGCCGCCGAGCGCCGGGTCACCGCCCTCTGCCGGGGATACGTCGGCTTCGCCGTGGAGCAGCCCGGCCTCTACCGGGCCGCGTTCTGCGTCCCCCGCCCCGCCGCCGCGGACGAGCCCGTGCCCGCCCGGCCGTCCGCCGAGCCCGAGATCCGCGCGTTCGCCCTGCTCAGGGAGGCGCTCGAAGCGCTCACCCGGCAGGGCACCGCACGGCCCGGCGTCCGTCCCGCCACCGCCGCCGCGGCGTGGTCGGCCGTGCACGGACTGTCACTCCTCCTGGTCGACGGGCCCCTTCGCCGTCTCTCCGCACAGGGTCGCAGCGTCGTCGTCGAGGCGACCCTCGCGATGGTGGTCTCCGGGGCGTCCGCCGACTGACTCCGAACTTCCTTGCGGATCAGGTGCGTTGACGGCCGACGCGAACCCCGTACGGGTGAGGCGCGCGACGTCCGCCACCCCGGAATGGCGAAGGTCGTCGTACAACGTAAGCTGGACCGGTCTGTTTCGCGGCAAGTGGGGCGATACCCGCGGCCATCGGGTCCGCGGGTGGCGGACCTACGGGCAGGGGTCGGCGGCGTGTCCGAAATAGGATGGATTGGATCGGCAGTGTAGAACGGGAGACGTGACGGCCATGACGCAGAATCTCCAGCTCCACGAGGGTCTCGCCGTCCCTCCGTCAGGAAGCGCCCAGTGACGGAGACCCGGCAGGCGCGCACCGACGCCTCCTCGCGCACCACACTCGGCAAGGCCGCGGACGAGAACTTCCCCGTGGCCCCCTTCTTCCTGCCCCGCGCCTGGCGCGACGACCTCATGGCCGTCTACGGATTCGCCCGGCTCGTCGACGACATCGGGGACGGCGACCTCGCCCCCGGCGCCGCCGACGCCCGCCACCTCGGCGTCGGCCCCGAGGCCGCGGACGACCGGGTCGCCCTCCTCGACGCCCTGCAGGCCGACCTCCGGCGGGTCTTCGACTCCACCCCGCACCACCCCCTGCTGCGCGCCCTCCAGCCGACCGTCCGGCGCCGCGGACTCACCCCCGCGCCCTTCCTCGGCCTGATCGCCGCCAACCGGCAGGACCAGCTGGTCCGCCGCTACGAGACGTACGACGACCTCCTCGCGTACTGCGAGCTCTCCGCCAACCCCGTCGGCCGGCTCGTCCTCGCCCTCACCGGCACCGACACCCCCGAGCGGATCCGGCGCTCCGACGAGATCTGCACCGCCCTGCAGATCGTCGAGCACCTCCAGGACGTCGCCGAGGACCTCGCCCGCGACCGGATCTACCTGCCCGCCGAGGACCTGAGGCGCTTCCACGTCACCGAGCGCGACCTCGCCGCGCCCACCGCGGGCGCCTCCGTGCGGGCCCTGATCGCCTTCGAGGCCGAGCGGGCCCGCGCGCTCCTCCACGCGGGCGCCCCGCTCGTCGGCAGCGTCCACGGACGGCTCCGCCTCCTCCTCGCCGGCTTCACCGGCGGAGGACTCGCGGCGCTCGACGCGATCACCGACGCCGGGTACGACGTGCTGACCGGCCCACCGAAGGCCACCAAGCCGAGCCTGATGCGCCAGGCGGGAGCGGTTCTGCTCCGGGCGCGGAGAGAGGGGTGAGCACGACGGTGGAGGCCCAGCACCAGCCGTCCGCACCGGTCCAGGCCGCCTACAGCTACTGCGAGGCGGTCACCGGACAGCAGGCCCGCAACTTCGCCTACGGGATCCGGCTGCTCCCGGCCGAGAAGCGACAGGCGATGTCCGCGCTGTACGCCTTCTCGCGGCGCGTCGACGACATCGGCGACGGCACGCTCGCGCCCGAGGACAAGCGGGAACGGCTCGAAGCCACCCGCGACGTCCTCGACCGCATCCGCAAGGGCCTGGTCGAGGAGGACGACACCGACCCCGTCGCCGTCGCCCTCGCCGACTCCGCCCGCCGCTTCCCGATCCCGCTCGACGGCCTCGACGAGCTCATCGACGGCGTCCTCATGGACGTGCGCGGCGCGACCTACGAGACCTGGGGCGACCTCAAGGTCTACTGCCGCTGCGTCGCCGGCGCGATCGGCCGGCTCTCCCTCGGCGTCTTCGGCACCCAGCCCGGCGCCCAGGGCGCCGACCGGGCACCCGAGTACGCCGACACCCTGGGCCTCGCGCTCCAACTCACCAACATCCTCAGGGACGTACGCGAGGACGCCGGGAACGGGCGCACCTACCTGCCCGCCGACGACCTCGCCAAGTTCGGCTGCGGAGACGGCTTCGGCAGCGGGACCCCGGCACCCGGGGCCGACTTCGCCGGCCTCGTCCACTTCGAAGTGCGACGCGCCCGCGCCCTGTTCGCCGAGGGCTACCGGCTCCTCCCGATGCTCGACCGGCGCAGCGGCGCCTGCGTCGCCGCCATGGCCGGCATCTACCGGCGGCTCCTCGACCGGATCGAGCGCGACCCCGAGGCCGTCCTGCGCGGCCGCGTCTCGCTGCCGGGCCGCGAGAAGGCGTACGTCGCGGTGCGCGGCCTCTCCGGCCTCGACACCCGCAACATCGCCCGGCGCACCGTCAGGAGGCGTGCCTGATGCGCCCCTGCGCCCCCGCCCTCCGGGCAACCCCGGGCGCCGCCCCGGCGTCCCTGCCCGAGGCACCCCCGAACCCGACCGCGACGACGACCCGAACGGAGGCCGCGTGACCCCCGAAGGAACCGAACGCAACACCCCGCCGGGCACGCCCACGGCGGCCGCCGAACCTACCTCCGGCACCGGCCCGACCTCGCGCCCCGAACCGGACACGAGCGCCACACCGGCCCCCGGCACCGACCGGGCTTCCGGCGCCGACCGGGCCTCTGGCACCGGGTCGGTCGCTCGTGCCGGGTCGGGCGCGAGCGCCGCAGGGGCCTCGGGCACGGACAGGGCCTCGGGCACGGACAGGGCGTCCGGTGCCGATCGGGTCTCCGGTGCCGGGGCGGTCCTTCGATCCGGGTCGGGTGCGGGTGCTTCCGGCGGGTTCGGGAGCGGCGGGGGGGCGCAGCCCCGGGCCGTCGTCGTCGGGGGCGGGCTCGCCGGGATCACCGCCGCGCTCCGGCTCGCCGAGGGCGGCGTCCACGTCACCCTGCTCGAAGGCCGGCCCCGGCTCGGCGGCCTCGCCTTCTCCTTCCGCCGGGGCGACCTGACCGTCGACAACGGCCAGCACGTCTACCTGCGCTGCTGCACCGCCTACCGCTGGTTCCTCGACCGGGTCGACGGCGCCCGGCTCGCCCCCCTCCAGGACCGCCTCGACGTCCCCGTCCTCGACGTCGGGCACCCCCGCGGCCCCCGGCTCGGCCGGATCCGCCGCGACGACCTCCCCGTACCGCTGCACCTCGCGCGCAGCCTCGCCACGTACCCGCACCTCTCCCTCGCCGAGCGCGCCTCCGTCGGCCGGGCCGCGCTCGCCCTGAAGAAGCTCGACCCCGCCGACCCGGCGCTCGACGGCATCGACTTCGCCACCTGGCTCGGCCGGCACGGACAGTCCCCGCGGGCCGTCGAGGCCCTCTGGGACCTCGTCGGCATCCCCACCCTCAACGCCCCCGCCCCCCAGGCCTCCATGGGGCTCGCCGCGATGGTCTTCAAGACCGGGCTCCTCTCCGAGCCCGGCGCCGCCGACATCGGCTGGGCCCACGTCCCGCTCGGCGAACTCCACGACACCCGGGCCGCGAAGGAGCTCGACGCCCTCGGCGTCCGCACCCTGCTCCGCACCAAGGCCGAGCGGATCTCCCGTACCGACGACGGACGTTGGACCGTCGACGTACCGGGGGAGCGGATCGAGGCCGACGCCGTCGTCCTCGCCGTCCCGCAGCAGGAGACCCACGGCCTGCTCCCCGAAGGCGCCCTCGACGACCCCGACCGGCTCCTCGACATCGCCACCGCCCCCATCCTCAACCTGCACGTCGTCTACGACCGCAAGGTGCTGAAGCAGCCCTTCTTCACCACGCTCGGCTCCCCGGTGCAGTGGGTCTTCGACCGCACCGACTCCTCAGGACTCCTGAGGGGCGGGCCCGAAGGGCCCTCGGACAAGGGTGGTGGTGGGCGACGGGTGGGCCAGTACCTCGCCGTCTCCCAGTCCGCCGCCCAGGACGAGATCGACGAACCCGTCGCCGCCCTGCGCGCGAAGTACCTCCCCGAGCTGGAGCGGCTCCTGCCCGCCGCCCGCGGCGCCGGGATCCGCGACTTCTTCGTCACCAGGGAGCGGACGGCCACGTTCGCCCCCACCCCGGGCGTCGGCCGGCTCCGGCCCGGCGCCCGCACCAGGGCCCCGGGGCTGTACCTGGCCGGGGCCTGGACCGCCACCGGCTGGCCCGCGACCATGGAGGGTGCCGTCCGCAGCGGATTCAGCGCCGCGGGCGCCGCGCTCTCCGCCCTCGGCCGCCGCCATGACCATCCGCTGCAGGAGGCGGTATGAGTGTGAGTACCGGAACAAGAGGAGAGACCGTGCCGACAGCGCAGCCGGGGCATCCGGCCGTCGACACCGCGGACGTGTCCGCACTGCTGGAGCGGGGGCGGACCCTGTCCACCCCCGTACTGCGGGCGGCCGTCGACCGCCTCGCGCCGCCCATGGACACCGTGGCCGCCTACCACTTCGGCTGGATCGACGCCCAGGGCAACCCCACGGACGCCGACAGCGGCAAGGCCGTCCGCCCGGCGCTCGCCCTGCTGTCGGCCGAGGCCGCGGGCGCCGCGCCCGAGGTCGGGATCCCCGGCGCCGTCGCCGTGGAGCTCGTGCACAACTTCTCGCTGCTCCACGACGACCTGATGGACGGCGACGAGCAGCGCCGCCACCGCGACACGGTGTGGAAGGTGCACGGCCCCGCGCAGGCGATCCTCGTCGGCGACGCCCTCTTCGCGCTGGCCAACGAGATCCTGCTCGAACTCGGCACCGTCGAGGCCGGCCGCGCCACCCGCCGGCTGACCACGGCCAGCCGCAAGCTCATCGACGGGCAGGCCCAGGACATCTCCTACGAGCACCGCGAGCGGGTCACCGTCGAGGAGTGCCTGGAGATGGAGGGCAACAAGACGGGCGCCCTGCTCGCCTGCGCGGTCTCCATCGGCGCCGTCCTCGGCGGGGCCGACGACCGCACCGCCGACAAGCTGGAGGAGTACGGCTACCACCTCGGCCTCGCCTTCCAGGCCGTCGACGACCTGCTCGGCATCTGGGGCGACCCGGAGGCCACCGGCAAGCAGACCTGGAGCGACCTGCGCCAGCGCAAGAAGTCCCTCCCGGTCGTCGCCGCCCTCGCCGCGGGCGGCCCGGCCTCCGAGCGGCTCGGCGAGCTGCTCGCCGCGGACGCCAAGTCCATCGACTTCGACACCTTCTCCGAGGAGGAGTTCGCCGCCCGCGCGGCCCTCATCGAGGAGGCCGGAGGACGCGAGTGGACCTCCCAGGAGGCCCGCCGCCAGCACGCCGTCGCGATCGAGGCCCTGAACGAGGTGGACATGCCAGCCCGCGTGCGGGCGCAGCTCACCGCACTGGCCGATTTCGTGGTCGTACGGAAGAGATGATCACCATCACCCTGATATGAGTTCGCGGTTCCCGCTCGCGGTCATCGTCTACAGGCCGGAACTCGACGCCTGGGAACCGGGCGCCCACGCCGGCACCTTC
>NZ_JBEXSZ010000142.1:0-21105 GCF_040613865.1 Streptomyces sp. NPDC006197
GAGCGACGAGACGACATCCACGAGGCCTTCCTCGGCCTCGCCACCTGCCTGATCACCCACCGACACGTCCAACGCCTTTGTTAGGACCTCTTAGGCCTGCGCCGTGCGGTACGACGGCCTGTGCTCGCTCCCGAGGAGTTGACGGGCGGTGAGGTACACGGCCTCGGCAGCAGCCTCATCCGCAACGGGCGGGATGCGCTATTGCTGAGGGAGATCGCGGAGGAAGCCGTGGATCTCCTCGGCTTCGGGGGCGTCCAGGGTGGTGTACAGGTCGAGGGCCTGTTGGGCGTGGTGGCGGGCGTGGTCGACTTGGCCGAGGTCGCGGTGGGTGCGCGCCAGGCCGTCGTGGGCGCGGGTCTGCTCGGGGCGGTAGCCGATCTCGCGGGCGACGGCCAGGGCCGCTTCGTGGTGATCTACGGCCTGAGCGAGTTCGCCCATGGAACGGGCGGTCTCTGCCAGGCCGTTGAGCGACTCGGCCTCGTCGCCGCGGAAGCCGAAGGTGCGGCACAGACGCAGGGCGTCGCCGTGATGACGGCGGGCTTGGTCATAGCTGCCCCGCCGCTGACACACGAGCCCGAGGTTGTTCAGGACGACGATCTCGCCGATCCGGGATCCGGTCTCGCGATAGATGCGCAGCGCCTGGCGATGGTGGTCGTGAGCTTCTTCGTAGTGTCCGTGGTGTTCATGGACGAGGCCGAGGCCGGTCAGGCTGCGGGCTTCGCCGGCGCGGTCGCCGAGTGCGCGGAACAGGTCGAGAGACTGCTGGTAGTGGCCGCGTGACTGGTCGTACTCGCGCTGCCGCCAGTGGCAGGTCGCGAGGTTTTGCAGTGCGCGGGCTTGGGCGCCCGGGTCGCCGATGTCGTGGGACAGCCGCAGGGCATGCTGGTAGTGCTCGACCGCCTGCTCGTAGTCGCTGTACCACCAGTAGCGCACCTCGCCGAGGTCCAGGAGTGTCCGTGCCTCGGCCGCTGTGTCGCCGCGTCGCCGACTGGCCTCAAGCGCCAGGCCGTGCAGGGTCAGTGCGTCGGTCTGGTGGGCGTGGCCGAGCAGGTAGCGATGCAGGGTGGCCGCCAAGTGGCTGGTGTGGGCGAGCCAGCCGTGGCCCGCGGTGTGATGGCCGACGGCGATCAGGTTCGCGCGTTCGGCGTCCAGCCAGCCGACCGCTTCGGTCTCGTCACACGGCGACGAGGTCACGGTGTCCGGCTCGGGTATGAGTGGCCGGCGGTTCTTGCCCTCGGGGTAGAGGTGATCCATAGCCGCGCTGGCGCCGTGCAGGTAGTGGTCGAACAGCCGGTCGAGGGCCGCGCGCTGGGCGTCCGGTGGTTCCTGCGCGTGCGCGGTGGTGAGGGCGTGTTCGCGCAGCAGGTCGTGGAAGGTGTAGCGGCCGGGCCGGTGCTGGGCCAGGACGTGAGCATCCAGGAGGTCCTCCATGAGCTGCTCGGCCCGGTGGAGGGGGAGGCCGGTCAGCGCGGCGGCGGCGGCGGGGCCGATGTCGCGGCCCGGCTGGAGACCCAGCAGCCGGAACATGCGCTGCTGCTCGGAATCCAGCTGCTGGTAGGACAGGGTGAACGCGGCCGCGACCCCTCGTTCCATCGTGGCCAGTTCGGACAGTCTGCGGCGCTGGTCGCGGAGTCGGCCGGCCAGGTACTCGACGGTCCAGCGGGGACGGTGGTGCAGGCGGGCGGCGGCGATGCGCACGGCCAGCGGCAGGAAGCCGCACAGCTGGAGCACGTCGAGGACCGCGACCGGCTCCGCGACCGCCCGTTCGCCAACGATCGTCGTGAACAACTCGACGGCCTCGGCGGCGGGCAGCACGTCCATGGACACGGCATGCGCGCCATCGAGGTCGGTCAGCCGCCGACGGCTGGTGATCACGATAAGGGCGGTCGTCGTGCCGGCCAGCAATGGCCGGACGTGATCGGCGCTCAGAGCGTTGTCCAGCACGGCCAGCACCCGGCGACCGGACAGTTCGGCCCGCCACAGCGCCGCGCGGTCAGCGAGCGACGCCGGTATGCGCTCTGCGGGTACGCCGAGCTGGCTCAAGAGGATCTCCAGCGCGGCCGAGGCGTCGAGCGGGTCCAGGCCAGCGGTATGCGCCTGGAGGTCGACGAAGAGCTGCCCGTCGGGGAATCGGTCAGCGAGCCGGTGGCCGGCGTGCACCGCGAGGGCCGTTTTGCCGATCCCGGCCATGCCGTCGATCGCCGAGATCGCCACGACCCCGCCGGCCCATGAGTGGGTGAGCCGGTCAAGCTCCTCTTCGCGCCCGGTGAAGTCGGGGAGGTCGATGGGCAGGAAGTTCATCCGTGTTGCCGGCGCGGGCGTGGCCTCTGGGGGCCGCAGGCCGGGGTCGTCGCGCAGGATGGCCTGTTCGAGCGTCGTGAACGCGTGGCCGGGGTCAAGGCCCTGCTGTTCGGCCAGGCTCGCCCGGAAGGTCCTCGCCACCTGGAGTGCGTCCGGTTGGCGTCCCGCGCGGTGCAAGGCGCGCATCAGCTGACCACACAACCGTTCCCGCGTCGGGTTGGCCGCCACGTGGACGGTCAGCTCGTCGACGAGGTTTGCAGAGTGGCCGAGGGACAGCTCCAGGTCGGCGAGGCGTTCGATGACGGTCAACCGCTGCCCGTGGAGCCGTGCCCGGGCGCCTTGGACATAGTCGGCGGTGATGTCGGCCAGGGGCTCGCCCCGCCACAGCGACAGGGCCGCGCGGAGCTGGTCCGCGGTGGCCCGCTGATCGCCCGCGGCCCGGGTCGCGGCCGTCAGGCTGGTGAACTCCTCCAGGTCGAGCTGGCCGGGCTCGGGAGTGATCTTGTACCCGGCGGGATGCGTGGTCAGCATCTGGTCGGCCCCCGACACGCGCAGCATCCGCCGGATCGCGGCGATCGTGGTCTGGATCTGCGCGCGAGCCGAGTCCGGCGGCAGCGGTCCCCACATCGCGTCGATCAGCCGATCGGTGCTGATCACCACCCCGGCGTGCAGCAGCAGGTAGGCGAGCACCGCCCGGTGCCGGGGCGCCAGTCGCGGCGACTGCGCTCTGGTGGCCGAGACCTCCACAGGGCCGAGAATCGTGAACCGCATGCCGCTACCCCCCAGAGCCGCCAGCGCTCGCATCGAGAACGCATCGGAAACCTATCAAGATCCACCGGCAGGATTCTTGGCATGCAAGTGCTTCCGAGCATCGACCCGGAGATCGCCGGCGGTGAGACCGCGCAACTGCTCACCGCCACGCACCGGGCTCTGGGGGTCGTACCCAACCTGGCCAAGGTGATGGCCAACAACCCGGCCGTTTTGAAGGGATATCTAGCGAATGTCAATATTCTGGGCGCCGAGGGAACGCTGCCGACGGGTGTGGCCGAGCGGATCGCCCTGCTGGTCGCTCAGGAGCACAAGTCCGACTACTGCCTGTCCGCGCACTCGTTCCGCGGCATAAACCTGGCAGGGCTCTCCGTGGCCGAGGTCACCCGCGCGAGAGCGGGCGAGACCGCAGATCCGTGGGCCGCCGCCGCCCTCGCGCTGACCACCGCCGTCGTCCGCCGCCACGGGGCGGTGTCCGACGATCAGCTGGCCATGGCCCGGCACGCCGGCCTGTCCGACGGGCAGATCGTCGAGATCGTCGCCCATGTGGCACTCAACGTGCTCACCACCTACCTCGCCACGGCGGCCCGCGTCGACATCGACTGGCCGCTCGTCCGGCACACCGACCAAGAAGATCCCTTCAGGAGTACCCGATGCTAAGCATTGCCCCGATCCCTCACCTGTCGGCGGAGCAGGCCGCGGCCTGGCACGCGGTGATCGTCGCCGCACTCGCCACGGACCTGCCCGACGAGCCACGACCCACGCCCCAGCAGGTCCACGCCCGGCTCACCGCAGCCGGGCTGGACAGCCGCCGGCTGGCTTGGCTGGCCACCGGGCCCGACGGCGCAGTGATCGGCGTGGCCGGACTGCGACTGTTCACCTCGGCCGGCCAGGATCACCTGGCCGAGCTGGAGCTGCACGTCCACCCGGAACACCGGCGCTCCGGCCTCGGCTCGCGTCTGCTGGCCGCGGCCCGGCTCGCGGCGGAGGCGGAGCACCGGCGCAGCCTGATCACCAGCGCGGCCGACGGCGGTCCGGGCGATGCCTTCTGCGCTGCCCGCGGCTTCCGGCGGGTGCTGACGCTGAACCACCTCCTGCTCGACGTCGCGCGGGCCGACGACACCGCCGCGGACGCCGCGCACCCCGGCTACGAGCTGACCAGCTGGGCGGGCACCGTCCCCGACGAGCTTGCCGACGCCTTCGCCACGGCCAAGAACGCGATGAACGACATGCCCACCGGCGACCTCGACTACGGCCACCAGGACTGGACCGCCGACCGGGTGCGCGCGATGGCACAGGTGCTGGCCGACCGGGGGGACACGCTGCTGACGACCGCGGCGCTCCGCGGCGGCGAGATGGCCGGGTACACCGAGGTCGTGATCCGGGCCGGCGAAACCCGACGGGCCGCGCAGTACGACACCGCCGTCGTCCCCGCCCACCGCGGCCACGGCCTTGGCCTGTGGCTCAAGGCCGCCATGGTACGAGGGCTGCGTGCCCGGCACCCCGATGTCCGGGAGATCGAGACCGACAACGCCCAGGACAACACCCACATGCTCGCCGTCAACCAGCGGCTGGGCTACCGCGCCCACCGACGCACCCACGAATACCAGTTCGACCTGACCAGCGACTGACCACATCCGAACCCCGGGCGACTCGCGCCTTCCACAGCCGAAGGGCCGCCCACTCCCCGCACCTGACCCAGGAGAACCGACCTCGTGTTGAGCACCATCCTCATCACCACCGCAGCCGGCGCCACCGCGCCCCTCATCGGTGCGACGGGCTACCGGCAGTACCGCCGTCTCATCCATTCCCGACGGATCCGGATCACCAGCCCCAACGGCATCGACGAGTCGGGCTTCACCCCGATCGGGGGCATCGATCAGTGGCTGTCGATTCGAGGCGACGACAGACGCAACCCGATACTCGTGGAGCTACACGGTGGCCCGGGTGCGTCCAATCTCCCGTACCACTCGCGGACCCGCGAGTGGGAACGCCACTTCACTGTCGTGCGCTGGGACATGCGCGGCTCCGGCAAGACCTTCGCGCACGGCGGCCCCGCCGGCCAGGGCGAGATGAGCCTGCGGCAGCTGGAGCGGGACGCGGCGGAAGTCATCGAGCACGTGCGGGCCCGGCTCGGCGTGGCCGAGGTCGTCTTGGTCGGGTGCTCCTTCGGCTCGCTCGTCGGGCTCCGGCTCGCCCGCAGCCGGCCCGAGCTGATCTCCGCCTACGTCGGCACCGATCAGAACATCAGTGGCGGCGGACGCAACCGCACTGCCTACGAAGCGCTGGTGGACCGGCTGCCCCGGGCCGGCAAGCGCAAGGAACTGGCCGCCGTCACCACGATGGGCCCGGACCGATCGGTGTGGACGATCGAACACTACTCGCAGTTCAACAAGCACACCGTGGGCTCCGACCCCCGGACCCTCGACACCTTCAAGCGGGTCGTCCTCGGCTCACTGCTGTCCTCGCCCCTGCACACCCTCCGCGAGGTACGCAGCTTCATCAAGGCCATGGACTTCTCGGAGCAACTCGCGCCCGAGGCGGTCTCGGTCGACGAATGGGCCGAGGGCACGACATTCCAGGTCCCGTTCTTCATCTTCCAGGGCGCCCACGACGTGATCACCCCGCCCGAGGGCGTCCGGGTGTTCTTCGACGACGTCACCGCCCCGGTCAAGGACTTCGCCCTGATCGACGACGCGAGTCACTGGGCCGCGTTTCGACACCCGGACACGTTCCTGGAGCTGATGCTCACCAAGGTTCGGCCACTTGTCGGCCCAACGGCCACCACCACGCTGCGGTACGGAACGAACTCACACGGAGCGAGGGTTGCAAGGACCGGCTTGCAGCTCTGACCCGCTCCGCGAACAGCCCATGAAAGGGACTCCGATGCCAGCCATCGACGTACTCGACTCCGCCATCCACTACATCGACATCCCCGGCGACCCTGACACCGCCGCCCCGACGCCCATCGTGTTCCTGCACGGCAACCCATCCTCTTCGCACTCCTGGCGCAAGGTGCTCCCGGCCGTGACCAGCGGCGCCCGGCTGCTGGCCCCCGACCTGATCGGCATGGGCAGCTCGGGCAAGCCCGATATCGAGTACTCCTTTGCCGACCACGCCACCTATCTCGAAGCCTGGCTCACCGCGCTCGGGCTGGCCGAGGTGATCCTGGTCGGCCACGACTGGGGCGGCTCGCTCGCGTTCGACTTCGCCGCGCGCTACCCGAACCGGGTCAGGGGTATCGCGTTTTTCGAGACGATCGTCCGGCCGATGTCATGGGCCGAGCTGGGCGATGGCCCGCGCACCCGCGCCGAGGCCATGCGCTCGGCCAAGGGTGAGGAACTGATCCTCGACAGCAACTTCTTCATCGAGACGGCGTTCACGGGCGGCGTCCTCCGCCCGCTGAACGACGAGGAGACGGCACCGTACCTTGCCCCGTACCCGACCCGCGAAAGCCGCCGCCCCGTCCTGCGCTGGGCTCGCTCCCTGCCGCTCGACGGCGAACCGGCCGACGTACACGAGCGGGTCACCGCGTACGGCAAGTGGCTGGCCTCCAGCCCTGAGGTGCCGAAGCTGCTGCTGACCTTCGAGGGCTCCCCTACCCTGCTGATCACCTCGGCCGTAGCCGCATGGTGCGCCGGCAACATGACCGCGCTGGAGACCGAGCACATCGGACCAGCCGGTCATCACGCCACCGAGGACCAGCCAGCGGCGATCGGCACGGCGATCGCCCGATGGCTCGACCGGACCGGCTTGCTCAGGTAGCGGACCTGCCGCCCGCGCCCGTCCTGGCCCAGTATCCCGGCAGGCGCCCGAACCCCAGACGGTTCCCCCTCGCCGGCAAGCCCACTCAACCCGGGATACTCAGCGGAATCGGGCGGCCTGAGCCCGAATCCACCGACCTGATTCGAGGGTGATCCCGTGCGGGGTATGGCCGGGGTAGCCGAGTGGGGGCGTGGGGAGTCCACCGAACGAGAACAACACGGAAGGGAGCACGTCCTGTTTCGGTACGGCATCACCTTCACCCAGCAGATTGCCCTGCGCGCCGCCATCACCGCCAACGCCCCGCAGACAGCCCAGGACCTCAGCGCCCAGATCCGCGACTCCCTCAAGACCGACTCCGCCACCATCCGCGCCGTACTCGGCCAACTGCTGTCCCGCCGGCTGCTCACCCGGGACGGCGCGCACCTCCGTCCCACGGACACCGCACGCGAACTGCTCACTGCCATCGGGGCCGAAACCGCCCCCATCACTGCCCGGGTCTGGGGTGACATCCCCGCCGAAGACCTGGCCGCTGCCGGCCGCGTCCTCACCCTGGTCACTGAACGGGCGAACGTCGAGCTTGCGGGCGCGGGTGATGAAGCCGCCTATGTCGTTGTGCCGCAGGTCGCGTTTCATGCTGCCGGCCGCCCTGGGGGTGGCCGGCGAACAGCGCCGCCGGTGGGAGGGCTCCGGCACGCCCCGCCAGGGAGCACCGGTCGGGGTCCGCCACCGTATGCCGTCCGTCAGCTGCCGCCGCGTCCACACCTGCGGCCGGCCCGGCACTCCCCTGCCTGACCCACGGGTACCGGTGAGGAAGGTCGGTGCCGCGCCCGCACCGCCCAAACCGCCCCGCGAGCTCGCCGGGTCACCCGCGAACGCCGTCCCGGGACGCTGTTCGGGACGCCCCGGGACGGCTGGACGGACGGAACGGGGGGCGACCCGCCCTAGGTTCGGTACCGCGGGCCCCGGCTGCCGATGCAGCCGGGGCCCGCCCATCCTTCGGCTCCCCGGCCGCGGCGGCGCAACGGCCGGCCTTTCCCCCTTTGGTGGCACACACATGTCGGATCTGGTTCCTCCCCACCCCGAGTCGGTGGCAACCCCGCCGTTCGAGGAGGTCGTGGCCTCCTCGCTCTCGAGGCGTCAGGTCGTGGCCGGCGGTACGGCCGCACTCGTGGCGTTCCTCGGCTTCGGCACCCCCACCGCCCAGGCAGCCACCGTCGCGCCGCCCGCACCCGCCGACCGGGAGCCGAAGGGTCTCCTCGGCTTCGCCGCGGTGCCCCCCGCGACCACGGACGCGGTGACCGTGCCGGCCGGCCACTCGGTGCAGGTCCTGGCGCCGTGGGGCCGGCCCCTGCACTCCGGCGGCCCCGCCTGGCTGGTCGACGGCGGCAACAGCTCCGCGGACCAGGCCCGCCAGATCGGCTCGCACCACAGCGGTCTGCACTTCTTCCCGTACGACGACGGCCCCCGGGGCAGCCGGCTCGGGACGCTCGTCGTCAACCACGAGGCCACGGACGCCACGCTGCTCCACCGGGACGGCGGCGCGGCCCTGACACGCGTCGATCATCTGCCTGCGGCGGCTCTCGCGATCATTCTGAAACGGTCGGTAAGGGCTGTCCCGTAAGTGATCTTGCTGTGCGAACCTTGGTCGTGGCGTGTGGCGCCGGCGGCCGTTGATCTGTATGCCGGGAATCGGATCGCCATCAACGGGGTTGGTGGGGGGACGAGCCGATCATCGGAGGGTCATGCGAGCGATTCAGGTGTACGAAGTGGGCGGTCCCGAGGTGCTGCGGGTGGCCGAGGTGGACCAGCCGCGGCCGGGTCCGGGCGAGGCGGTCGTGGAGGTCGCCGCATCCGGGGTCAACTTCCTCGACGTCTACCACCGCGAGGGCCGGTACAGCCTCCCGCTGCCCTTCACGCCGGGCTCCGAGGGTGCCGGCACGGTCGTCGAAGTGGGGCCCGGCGTCGCCGACGTCGCGGTCGGGGACCGGGTCGGTTGGGTGGAGATTCCCGGCACGTATGCCGAGCGGGCCGTCGTGGACTCCTCCCGGCTGGTGCCGCTGCCCGACGACATCGGCTTCGAGACAGCCGCCGCCGTGCTCCTCCAAGGCATGACCGCGCACTATCTCGTCAAGGACGCCTACCCGGTCCAGACGGGCGACACGGTGCTCGTGCATGCGGCCGCCGGTGGCATGGGGCTGCTTCTGACCCAGCTCATCACCCATCTCGGCGGCAGGGTGATCGGCACGACGTCGACCACGGCGAAGGCCGAGCTGGCCAAGCGTGCCGGGGCCGCCGAGGTGATCCTCTCCTCCGCGGTCGACGATCTCGCAGCCGAGGTGAGACGGCTCAACGGCGGTCAGGGACTGCCGGTCGTCTTCGACGGCGTCGGCGCGCACACCTTCGACGCGAGCCTCGCCAGCCTGCGAACCCGCGGCCATCTCGTCCTCTTCGGCGCGGCAAGTGGTGCCGTGCCGCCGTTCGATCCGATTCGGCTCGCCCACGGCGGTTCGCTGACCCTGATCCGGCCCAGCCTCGGGGACTTCATCGCCGATCGGTCCGAACTGCTCCGACGGGCCGCCGATGTGTTCGAGTGGGTGCGCTCCAAGGCGCTTGAGGTCACCGTGACGGGCCGCTACGCATTGTCCGAGGCCGCCCAGGCCCACAGCGATCTGGAGGCTCGGCGTACCACCGGCAAGCTGCTCGTCGTACCGGATGCAGCGGTTATTGGATACCGCGAGGGGACGCGCAGCTGATACAGGGTTCCGCTGGGTGACACGGCGGGGATACCTGGGTTCCGTGCTGGGGTGCCGTCACGATGGCCCGCTCAACGCGTGGGCGCCTGCCAGAGAAGGAGTTTCCGCTTCTAAAGGCTTTTCCGTAGATGATCTTGGGGCTGGTGGGGATGTGGTCGGCTGAGGTTCGGTCTGCTCGCCTATCCGCGAGGTTGAGGGTGTGCAGGCGGGCGATGCCGAGCATGGCGTGGTGGACGCCGTCGCCGCGCAGGCGGCAGTCACGCAGGATCTTGTAAGTCTTCATGCGGGCGAAGCTGTGCTCGACGCGGGCGCGCACCTGCTTGTGGGACTTGTTGTGGGCCTGTTTCCAGTCGGGCAGTTCCTCGCCCTTGCGGCGGCGGTGCGGCATGACCAGCCCGGTGCCCGGGTAGCCGCCGTCGGCGATCGTGGTGGTCTTGCCGACGGCGGCCATGGCGCCGGACTCGGCCCACGCCCGGCAGTCGTGGCGGTTGCCCGGCAGCGACCGGCCGACCACGACGACCATGCGGGTGCCGGCTTCGATGACGACCTGGTGGTTGGTGGAGTAACGGTAGTTCTTCGACTGCCCGGCCATCTTGTGGTCGCGGGTCGGCACCAAGGCGCCGTCCACGATCAGCACCGCGCCCTTCACGAACCGCTTACGGGGCTGCAGCGCCAGTTTCGGCCCGAGATGGTCGTTGGTCATCGGTCTGATCGGCCACTCGTTCCCCCCTCGGCGGAGTTCCAGCCTAGAAGCCCGTCTGCGAACTTCGCCGACCATCGCCGAATTCTGCCGAACGATGGCCTGTTCGGCGCGGTCCTGCGCCGTACGCTCGAACGAGGTCTTCTGCCGGTCCTGTCCGGGCTTTTTCGGGTCTGGTCGCCCGACTCGCAGGACCCTGTTGCCGACGAGTCTCATGGGTGCCACGCACTTGGCTGTTCCGATCGCCGGAACCTGAACCATGGAGACCACACCAGTAATGGTGCTCATCCAACAGATGGATCTTGCTTCTGTGCCTGCCTACGTCCTGCTGACCGCTCTGGCGGTCATAGCCATGCTGTTCACCGTGGCCGCGATCATCGTGCGTGCCGTGATGAAGAAGGCCCGGCCCGAGGACCTGCCGCACATCCTTCCTGGCCTGGGCCACATGCTGGCGTCGCTAGCCCTTTTCCTGCCCTGGGGACGGGGAAACGAGATCCGGCCGCGGCGCTCGCACCCGTCCAGCCTGGACGTAGGGGAGCCCGTCAACCACGGCCCTGAACAGACTCAGGGGCGGGGGCCCGGTCCTGCGGGCAAGCGGGCTCCTTCTCCGACGGGTTCGAGTGCGGCGAGGCGCCGGCCGGCATGCCTTCCTGAGACACGGGAGCACCCACAGTCCCGAACACGACATCCGTCCGACACCCGCCACAGCATCACAGAACGTCACGGCCTAGAAGCGAGGAAGTGGGCCGGCCAACCGCTCAGCAGCCGGTCCCACCGTCCCATCCCGTGGGCCACCCCCACGTGAGCGAGCGCCCCGCCTGGCAGGCTTGAACCGAGCATGACGCCCCATCAGGAACTATGCCGTCCGTGCGTCAAACGTGCGTCACGTGCGTCAGACATGCGTCAGACATGCGTCAAGATATCGCACCCAACGCACGTAACGCCCATAACGCACACTTGGAGAAACAGCAGGTCAGCGGCCCTTCTCAGCAGGCTCCAGAATCGCCACGCACTCCACGTGGTGCGTCATCGGGAACAGGTCGAACGCCCGCAGGGTCCGGACCTTGTAGCCGCGTTCGGCGAAGTAGGCGAGGTCTCGGGCCAGGGCCGCCGGGTCGCAGGCCACGTAGGCGATGCGGCGGGCGCCCAGGCCGGCCAGGTGGTGGACCGTCTGCTTGCCGGCGCCCGCGCGGGGCGGGTCCAGGACGATGAGGTCGACTTCGGTGATGCCGGTGCGCGGGAGGACCGACTCGACCTTGCCCTGTTCGATGCGGACGCGCGGGAAGCCGGCCAGGTTGTGGCGGGCGTCCTCGACCGCGCGCTTGCCGGACTCGATGCCGAGGACCGCGCCCTGGTCGCCGACGCGGTCGGCGAGGGCGCCCGCGAAGAGGCCGACGCCGCAGTAGAGGTCGAGGGCCGTCTCGCCCTTGCGGGGGGTGAGGCCCTGCATGACGGCGAGCATCAGGGTCTGCGCGGCCTTCGGGTGGACCTGCCAGAAGCCGCCGCTGCCGACGCGGTAGGTGCGGTCGTCGGCGCGCTCGCGGACGAAGGCGCGGCCGTGGACGCGGTGGACGCCGCCGTCCTTCTCGTCGACGCGCATCACGGAGACCGGCTTGTCCAGCTCGACGAGCGGGAGACGGGCGCCCGGGCGGGGGGTGAGGATGACCTGGCGGTCGTTCGAGCCGGAAGCCGCGATGGCCTCGACGGCGGCCATGCCCTGCCAGTCGCGCTTCTCGATGCCGAGTTCCGAGACGCCCTCGGCGGCGATCATGCAGTGGTCGATGATCTCGACCTCGTGGGAGCGGTGCTTGCGCAGGCCCGCGTGGCCCTCGGCGTCGACGGCGTACTGGACGCGGGTGCGCCACTGCGGGACCTCGCCCGCGGGGAGCTTGTCGCCCTCGGCGGGCATGACGGTGCCGTCCCAGCCGGCCTCCTCCGGGGTGAGCCCGGCCAGGCGCTGGAGCTGTTCCGCGATGACCTCGCCCTTCAGGCGGCGCTGGGCGCCGGGCTTGGCGTGCTGCCAGTCGCAGCCGCCGCACTTACCGGGCCCGGCGAAGGGGCAGGGGGCCTCGACGCGGTCCTTGGAGGCGTCCAGGATCTCGATCGCGTCGGCGCGCAGGAAGCGGGAGGTCTCCTCGCCCTCGGTGACCCGCACCCGGACGCGCTCGCCGGGCAGGGCGTGACGGACGAAGAGGACCCGGCCGGCTTCCGTACGGGCGATGCAGTGGCCGCCGTGGGCGACCGGGCCGACCTCTACCTCGTACTCTGCCCCGACCAGCGACGTAACAGGGGTGTTCTGCATGACCGGGGACTCCAGGGGGGAAGAAGAAGGTGGGCTGCCGCTCGGACCACGGTCCGACGGCAGCCCACCAGTCTAGTTGCTGTTTCTCAGTCGTTCTTTGCGACGGGTTCCTTCTGGCGCTTCTCCACCGGGCCGCGGCGGACGGAGCCCGGCGCGTTCCACTCCTGGCGCTTCCCGGCCCGCTTCTTCGCGGCCTCGGAGGACTGGAGCTGGTACGGGACGGAGGTGACCATCACGCCGGGGGTGAAGAGCAGCCGGCCCTTGAGGCGGAGAGCGCTCTGGTTGTGGAGCAGGTGCTCGTACCAGTGGCCGACGACGTACTCGGGGATGTAGACGGAGACGGCGTCGCGCGGGCTCTCCCGGCGGATGTTCTTCACGTACTCGATGACCGGCCGGGTGATCTCGCGGTACGGCGAGTCGAGGATCTTGAGCGGTACGTTGATGCCGCGCCGCTCCCACTCCTCCTTGAGCGCCTTGGTCTCGGTGGGGTCGACGTTCACGGTGAGCGCCTCCAGCTCGCTGGCGTGCAGCAGCTTGGCGTAGGCCAGGGCGCGCAGGGTCGGCTTGTGGAGCTTGGAGACGAGGACGACCGAGCGGACGCGGGAGGGGCGGACGTACTCGTCGGGGCGTTCCTCGGCGGCGGCGATCTCGCCGGCCACGGAGTCGTAGTGCCGACGGATCGCGGTCATCGTCCCGTAGAAGATCACCATGCCGAGCAGGGCGACCCAGGCGCCGTGGGTGAACTTGGTGGCGAGGACGACGACGAGGACGAGGCCGGTGAAGAAGCCGCCGAAGGCGTTGATCGCGCGGGAGCGGATCATGTGGCGGCGCTTGGCCGGGTCGCGCTCCGTCTTCAGGTGCCGGTTCCAGTGCCGGACCATGCCGATCTGGCTGAGCGTGAAGGAGACGAAGACGCCGACGATGTAGAGCTGGATCAACCGGGTGGAGTCGGCTCCGTAGACCCAGACGAGGAGGGCGGCGGCGCCGGCGAGGAGCACGATGCCGTTGGAGAAGGCGAGGCGGTCGCCGCGGGTGTGCAGCTGGCGCGGCAGGTAGCGGTCCTGGGCGAGGATCGAGCCGAGGAGCGGGAAGCCGTTGTACGCGGTGTTGGCGGCCAGGAAGAGGACGAGCGCGGTGGCCGCGGCCAGCAGGACGAAGAAGAACGTTCCGTCGCCGAAGACGGCGGCGGCGACCTGCGAGATGACCGGGTCCTGGACGTAGCTCGCGCCGAGCGGCTTGCCGCCGTTCAGCAGGTCGGTGGCCGGGTTCTCGGCCATCCGGACGTCGGTGGCCATGGCCAGGAAGATGATGCCGCAGAACATGGTGACGGCCAGGCCGCCCATGAGCGCGAGCGTGGTGGCCGCGTTCTTCGACTTGGGCTTGCGGAAGGCGGGCACGCCGTTGGAGATGGCCTCGACGCCGGTGAGCGCCGCACAGCCGGAGGAGAAGGCCCGCAGCAGCAGGAAGACCAGGGCGAATCCGGCCAGGCCCTGGTGCTCGGCCTTGATCTCGAAACCGGCGGTCGGGGCGCGCATCGTGTCGTCGAGGACGAGGCCGCGCCAGGCACCCCAGGCGATCATGACGAAGACGCCGAAGACGAAGACGTACGTCGGGATGGCGAAGAGGCCGCCGGACTCCTTCACGCCCCGCAGGTTCATCAGGGTGAGCAGCACGATCACGGCGACCGCCGAGGCGACCTTGTGCTCGACGACGAACGGCACGGCGGAGCCGAGGTTCTCGATGCCCGAGGCGATCGACACGGCGACGGTCAGGACGTAGTCGACGAGCAGGGCGCTCGCGACGGTGAGTCCGGCCTTCGGCCCGAGGTTGGTGGTGGCGACCTCGTAGTCGCCGCCGCCGCTCGGGTACGCGTGCACGTTCTGCCGGTACGACGCGACCACCGTGAACATCAGGACGACGACCGCGAGCGCGATCCACGGGCTGAAGTGGTAGGCCGACAGGCCGGCGACGGAGAGGACGAGCAGCACCTCGCCGGGGGCGTACGCCACCGAGGACAGCGGGTCGGAGGCGAAGACGGGGAGGGCGATCCGCTTCGGGAGAAGGGTCTCTCCCAGCTTGTCGCTGCGCAGGGCCCGCCCGATCAGGATCCGTTTGGGCACGTCGGTCAGTTTGGACACGGAGAGGATCGTAAGCGTTCGAAAAGAGCCACGCGCACCGGCACCCCCGTTCCGCACCGAATCTCCCTGACTACCACCTCCGGTGCGGTCCCCGCCAGCGTTGCCGCTTAAGCTCGGACCGGGCGACCCGTCAGGGCGTCGCCCGCCACGGCCCGGGCCGATCGGGCGAGGAAAGTTGTGAGCAGGGTGTATTCGCAGGTCAGCAGGGCGATCAGGAGTGCGGGGTAAGGGGACGTGCACGTCGTCATCATGGGCTGCGGGCGAGTGGGAGCCGCTCTCGCGCAGACCCTCGAACAGCAGGGGCACACCGTCGCGGTCGTGGACCAGGACCCGACGGCTTTCCGCCGTCTGGGCTCGGGCTTCGGCGGTCGGCGGGTCACGGGCGTGGGCTTCGACCAGGACACGCTGCGCGAGGCCGGGATCGAGGAGGCCGGTGCCTTCGCCGCGGTGAGCAGCGGCGACAACTCCAACATCATCGCGGCGCGGGTCGCGCGCGAGATGTTCGGCATCGAGAACGTGGCGGCGCGCATCTACGACCCGCGCCGCGCCGAGGTCTACCAGCGCCTCGGCATCCCGACGGTCGCGACGGTCCGCTGGACCGCCGACCAGATGCTCCGCCGGCTGCTGCCCTCGGGCGCGGAGCCGCTGTGGCGAGACCCGAGCGGTGGCGTGCAGCTCGCCGAGGTGCACACCTCCCCGGCGTGGATCGGTCACAAGGTGAGCCGGCTCCAGGAGGAGACCGGCGTCCGCGTCGCCTTCCTCACCCGACTGGGCGAAGCGATTCTGCCGACCTCGCAGACGGTGCTCCAGGAAGGTGACCTGGTGCACGTGATGATGCGTACGGACGAGATCGCGAAGGTCGAGGCGGCCTTCGCCGAGGGTCCCGAGGAGGGCGGTCACTGATGCGTGTCGCTATTGCGGGCGCGGGTGCGGTGGGCCGTTCCATCGCGGGCGAGCTCCTGGAGAACGGGCACGAGGTCCTGCTGGTCGACAAGGCGCCGACCGCCATCTCGGTGGAGCGGGTGCCGCAGGCGGAGTGGCTGCTCGCCGACGCCTGCGAGATCACCTCGCTGGACGAGGCCGCGCTGCAGCGCTGCAACGTGGTGATCGCGGCGACCGGTGACGACAAGGTGAACCTGGTCGTCTCGCTGCTCGCCAAGACCGAGTACGGCGTGCCGCGCGTGGTCGCCCGGGTGAACAACCCGAAGAACGAGTGGCTGTTCAACGAGGCCTGGGGCGTGGACGTGGCCGTCTCGACGCCGCGACTGATGTCGGCCCTGGTCGAGGAGGCGGTGAGCGTCGGCGACCTGGTCCGGCTGCTCCGCTTCAGCCACGGCGACGCCAACCTGGTCGAGCTGACGCTGCCGCCGGAGTCGGCGGTGGCCGGTACGCAGGTCGGCGAGGTCGCCTGGCCGCAGGACACCTCGCTGGTGACGATCATCCGCGGTTCGCGGGTGCTGACGCCGGGCCCGGAGGAGACCCTGGAGGCCGGCGACGAGCTGCTGTTCGTGGCCGCGCAGGCCCGCGAGGAGCAGCTGGAGGACCTCCTCCAGGTCCGCCGCGAGGCCGGGTCGGAGTCCTGACCTCCTGAGTGCGTACGGAAGGGCCCGGACCTGACGGACAGGTCCGGGCCCTTTCGCGTACCGCTTCTCAGGCCTCCGGGTGGCGCTGCGCGGCGGCGGCCGCCTTGCGCTCCTTCTCGGCGCGCTCCTCGGCCTCCATCTCGGCGAAGACGTCGATCGGCGCCGGGGCCTTCGCGAGGAACACCCAGGTGAGGTAGACCGCGAGCAGGAACGGCGGGATCTTGAGGGCGATGAGCACCCAGCCGAACTTGGTGGTGTCGGCCCACCAGTACATCGGGAAGAGGATCGCGCACTTGCCGAGCAGGATCAGGCCCCAGGCCCAGCTGGCCTTGGTGTAGGCCTTCTTGCGGCCCGGGTTGCGGGTGCGCCAGGAGAGGTTCTCCTTGAAGACCGGGCCGAGGATCAGGCCGATCAGGGGCACTCCGGCGAGCGCGGTGACGATGTACGCCAGGGCGAGGCCCAGGGTGTAGAGCATGCCCGGCAGGTAGAAGTCCTTGGCGTTGCCCGTCATCATCGCGAAGACCACGCCGAAGGCGACGCCGAAGACGCCGCTGAAGGCGTGCTTGACGGTGTCCCGGCGGATCAGCCGGACGGCCACCAGGACCAGCGAGACCGCGAGGGCGGCGATGGCCGAGACGTGCAGGTTCTTGTTGATCGTGAAGATCGTGACGAACAGCAGGCCGGGCAGGACCGTCTCGATCATGCCCCGCAGGCCGCCGAAGGCCTCGAAGAGCGCGGCCTCGGTCACGGCCTTGTCCGCCTGGGCGTCCTGGTCCGGGGTCGACCGGTCCGCGGTCGGCTTGTCGAGGGACGTCACCGGCTACTCCTGTCCGAGCGGTCGGAGCTCGTATTTGGGGTTGAAGAGGACCCGCCGGCCGTGGCTCATGGAGATCCGGCCGGAGGCGATCAGCTTGCGGCCCGGTTCGATGCCCACGATGGAGCGCCGGCCGAGCCACACGACGTCGAGCGGTGCCGTGCCGTCGAAGAGCTCGGCCTCCAGCGCGGGCACACCGGCCCGGGGACGCAGCGTGACCGTGCGCAAGGTACCAGTCACCTTGACTATCTGCCGGTCGGAGCAGTCGGAGATACGTGTGCACCCCGAGGCCTCGGCGTCCTCCTGGAGCTCCTCCGACTCCAGGTCCTCCGGGGAGGAGGAGAGCCGGTCGAGCATCCGGCGGAACCTTCCGACCGGCTTCTCTGTACGCGGTGCAGCACTCATACAGAAAGCGTACCGGCCGCCGCTGTCACCGGAAGCGGCCCCGGACCACCCGCCCGTACGGCTCCCGTTTCAGCGTTCGAAGCGGTACCCCATGCCCGGCTCGGTGACGAAGTGGCGCGGGTGCGAGGGGTCGGTCTCCAGCTTGCGGCGGAGCTGAGCCATGTAGACCCGGAGGTAGTTGGTCTCCGTGCCGTACGAGGGTCCCCAGACCTCCTGGAGCAGTTGCTTCTGGCTGACGAGCCGGCCGGCGTTGCGGACGAGGACCTCCAGGAGGTGCCACTCGGTGGGGGTGAGCCGGACGTCGCGCCCGTCGCGGTGCACCTTCTTGGCGGCCAGGTCGACGGTGAAGCCCTCGGTCTCGACCACGGCGCTCCCGTCCTCGGCGCCGCCGACCGGTTCGGCGCGGCGCACGGCCGCGCGCAGCCGGGCGAGCAGCTCGTCCATGCCGAAGGGCTTGGTGACGTAGTCGTCGGCGCCCGCGTCGAGCGCCTCGACCTTCTCGTCGGAGGTCTGCCGGGCGGACAGGACCAGGATCGGCACCCGCGTCCAGCCGCGCAGGTCCTTGATCACGTCGACGCCGTCCATGTCGGGCAGTCCGAGGTCGAGGACGACGACGTCGGGTCGGCGTTCGGCGGCGAGCCGGAGGGCGGTGGCGCCGTCGGGCGCGGCGTCGACCTCGTACTTCCGCGCCTTCAGGTTGATCACCAGGGCGCGGACGATCTGCGGTTCGTCGTCGACCACGAGGACCCGGGTCATGGAGGGGGCCTGCCTTCTTCTTCGTGTCGGTGGATGTGGATACGGAGGGGGTACGGGCGGGTGCGCGGGGCTGGCGGCCGGGCCGGGTCGGGCCGTGGGCCCGGCGGTCGGGGCCGTGGGCCCGCGGGTCAGGTCACGGCGTGGGCCGGGCGGGCGGCGGCCGGGGTCCGGGGCCCGCCCGGCGCGGCACGCAGGGTGAGCACCATGGTGAGGCCTCCGCCGGGGGTGTCCTCGGCGCCGAGCGTCCCGCCCATGGCCTCGGCGAAGCCGCGGGCGACCGCAAGGCCGAGGCCGACGCCGGAGCCGCGCGGGGCGTCGCCGAGGCGCTGGAAGGGCTCGAAGATGCCCTCCTTGGCCTCGTCGGGGACGCCGGGGCCGCGGTCCACGACCCGCAGCTCGACCCGGTCCCCCAGGGCGCTGGCGGCGACCGCGACGGGCACGTCCTCGGGGCTGTACTTCACGGCGTTCTCCACGATGTTGGCGACGGCCCGCTCCAGGAGGCCCTTGTCGACCTCGACCATGGGCAGCGTCTCGGGGATGTCGAGCTCGGCGCTGCCGTCCGGCACTCCCACGAGGGCCATGGGGACGACCTCGTCGAGGTCGACGGCGCGGATCAGGGGGGTGACGGTGCCGGTGCGGAGGCGGGACATGTCGAGGAGGTTGCCCACGAGGTGGTCGAGGCGGTCGGCGCCGGCCTCGATGCCCTCCAGGAGCTCGGCCCGGTCCTGCTCGGACCATTCGACGTCGTCGGAGCGGAGGGAGGAGACGGAGGCCTTGATGCTCGCGAGCGGGGTCCGCAGGTCGTGGCTGACGGCGGCGAGCAGGGAGGTGCGGATCTTGTTGCCCTCGGCCAGCTTCCGGGCCTCCTCCGCCTCGCCGACGAGCCGCTGCCGGTCGAGGACGACCGCGGCCTGGGCGGCGAAGGCGCCGAGCACCCGCCGGTCCTCGGCGGGCAGTACCCGGCCGGTCAGGGCGAGCGCCAGGTGGTCGCCGACGGGCATGTCCACGTCCGCGTCCTCCGGCCGGGCCGCGGGGTGGGGGCCGACGCTCGCGGCCCGGGTCCACGGCTCGACCTCGTCCGCGCGCTCCAGGAGGGCCACCGACTCCATGGAGAAGGTCTCGCGGACCCGTTCCAGGAGGGCGTCCAGGCTCGTCTCCCCGCGCAGCACGCTGCCGGCCAGGTAGGAGAGCACCTCGGACTCGGCGCGCAGCCGGGCGGCCTGGTGGGTGCGCCGGGCGGCCAGGTCCACCACGGAGGCGACCGACATCGCGACGCCGAAGAAGACGGCGATGGCGACGATGTTCAGGGGGTCGGCGACGGTCAGGCGGTGGACCGGCGGGGTGAAGAACCAGTTGAGGAGGAGGGAGCCGGCGGCGGCCGAGGCGAGCGCCGGCAGGAACCCGCCGAGCAGCGCGGCGGCCACGGTCAGGGCGAGGAAGAGCAGCATGTCGTTGGCGAGCCCGAGGTCGGCGTCGACGTGCGTGAGGAGCAGGGCCAGGGCGACCGGGCCCGCGACGCCGACGAGCCAGCCGCCGAGGATCCGGGAGCGGCCGAGGCGGGCTCCGCGCGCGACGGGCAGGCCCCGGCCCTTGGCGACCTCGCCGTGGGTGACGATGTGGACGTCGAGGTCGGGCCCGGAGTCGCGGGCCACGGTCTGGCCGACGCCGGGGCCGAGCACGTACTGCCAGGTCCGGCGGCGGCTGGAGCCGAGGACGATCTGGGTGGCGTTGACCCCGCGGGCGAATTCCAGGAGCGCCGAGGGGATGTCGTCGCCGATGACGTGGTGGAAGGTGCCGCCGAGGTCCTCGACGAGGGTGCGCTGGACGGCCAGTTCCTTCGGGGAGGCGGCGGTGAGGCCGTCGCTGCGGGCGATGTAGACGGCGAGGACCTCGCCGCCGGCGCCCTTCTCGGCGAGCCGGGTGGCGCGTCGTATGAGGGTGCGGCCCTCGGGGCCGCCGGTCAGACCGACGACGATGCGCTCCCGGGCCTGCCAGGTGGAGCGGATGTCGTGCTCGCCCCGGTACTGCCGGAGGTACTCGTCGACCCGGTCGGCGGTCCAGAGCAGGGCCAGCTCGCGCAGGGCCGTGAGGTTGCCGGGGCGGAAGTAGTTGGAGAGGGCCGCGTCGACCTTGTCCGAGGTGTAGACGTTGCCGTGGGCCATCCGCCGCCGCAGCGCCTTCGGGTCCATGTCGACCAGCTCGATCTGGTCGGCCCGGCGCACCACCTCGTCGGGGACGGTCTCCCCCTGCCGTACCCCGGTGATCGCCTCGACGACGTCGCCGAGGGACTCCAGGTGCTGGATGTTGACGGTCGACACGACGTCGATGCCGGCCGCGAGGAGTTCGGCGACGTCCTGCCACCGCTTGGGGTTGCGGGAGCCCGGCACGTTCGTGTGGGCGAGCTCGTCGACGAGGGCGACGGCGGGACGGCGGGCGAGGACGGCGTCGACGTCCATCTCCGTGAAGGCCGCCCCCCGGTGCTCCAGGGCTCGGCGCGGGACCTCTTCCAGACCGTGCAGCATGGCCTCCGTGCGCGGCCGCCCGTGGTGCTCCACGAACGCCGCCACGCAGTCCGTGCCGCGCTCCACCCGGCGGCGGCCCTCGGCGAGCATCGCGTAGGTCTTGCCGACGCCCGGCGCAGCGCCGAGGTAGATCCGAAGCTTGCCGCGTCCCATGGCTCGACCATACGTCCAGCCGATCGGACATCCGGTGTGCGGGGAGACGTGCTTAGTAGCTACCTGCGGTACCGTCGGAAACATGAGCACGAGCACCGAGCCGACCTCCGTCGGGACGTACGAGTTCGACCGCGACACCGCCGTC
>NZ_JBEXSZ010000143.1:0-20922 GCF_040613865.1 Streptomyces sp. NPDC006197
GCGGCAGCACCAAACGGATCGGTGACTCGGTCCTGGTCGTGGTGCAGCGGGAGAGCAGCCACCTGGTGGGGTACGCGGCGGGGATCGAGCTCGGGAACGAGTACCGGCCCGTCCATCTCGAACAGACCCTGGTGGACGTGTCGGACGTGGACGACGCACAGGTGCGCGCGCTCGGGCGGCCGGACGGCACCCGGTTCGTCCGGGCCCACCGGGAGTTCGAGCTGTCGCCCGTCGGCTCGGCGCACCGTGCCCCCGCCGTCCCGGTCCGGCAGGTCCACGACCCGGTGGCCGAGTGGCTGCGGCTCCTCCAGGAGCCCGGGCTGACGCTGACCGGGCAGCTCACCGGTGAGGAGCGGATGCTGCTGCCCGGCTGTTCGGCGCCGGACGACGAGGGCGTACACCGGCCCTGGCTGGCACTCGTCGACGAGCCCCGCGCCTGGGTCGCCGGCCGGAACTACTCGCCCGACCGGGTCCGCGCGGTCCCCGTCGAGCACGGGTCCGGCTACCGGGCGTCGTTCCTGAGCGCCCCGCCGCTGTCCGTCGTCGACTTCATGGCGGAGATCGCGCCCTACGCGACGGCGGACGGGCGGCTCTGCGACTTCCGCGACCGGCGGCACACCAAGGGGAGGCCCCAGTACGTCGGCGTCGAGGAGACCGGCTCCGGGACCGCCGCCCGCTTCGAGTTCGGGTACGGATGGTTCGTCGACGTCCCCGTGGAGGCGCTGCTCGTCGGCGGGGAGCCGCTCGACCCGGACGGCCTGGCGCTGTTCCACGGCGACCAGATCGACGCCATGACGTTCACCGAGGACGAGAACGTGCCGGGCGGGATCACGGTCGCGGTCGACCTGGCGGACATCGCCAAGGGCGTCGAGCGGCAGATCCACTGGGAGGCGACCCGGGCGAACGTCGTGCATCTGCTCGACGTCACCGTCGACCGCGACCGTCGGCGGGTGATCGTGCACCGCGCCGTCACCCGCAGCCGGGACCTCGGCCGGACCCGGGAGGACGACCACACCGAGACGCGCCCGGTGAGCGCCGTGATCGAGGACCGGGATGTCGAAACACTCCTCGCCGCCCTCGACGCGGGCGTCGAACGGCGGCTGCTGCTCGGCCGGCTCGTGCCCGAGACGGTGGTGCGGCGGCGCCGGGCGCTGCGCTTCGCCACGGTCACCCCGTCCGCGTCGACGCGCGGCGGGGACGGCGGGCTGCGCCGGGACGACCGGCTCTATCTGGAGGCGGGCACCATCCTGGAGACCGTCAACGACCACCTGCTGCGGTTCGCCCTGCCGCCCGAGCTGCGCCAGGAGGGGGAACCGCTGACCGTGGTGGTGCCCCGGCGGGAGTTCTCGCACCGGGAGAGCTGTCTGCGGCGCGCGGCCAAGACTGAGGGCCTCGGGGCCTACCAGGGGCGGGCGCGCATGCTCGTCCAGCTGGGCAACCATCACGGCGGCGGTCACGCCAACCAGTGGCACGGCACGACGAAGTCGCCGCCCGCGCGCGGCGTCGAGACCCTGCGGAGCTATCTCCGGCTGCGGCCGGAGGGCGCGTTCGGCGTCGTCGACCAGGACGCGGACCACATCGAGCTCCGCCCCGGCGTCGTCTTCGGCATCGCCGGGATGACGGGGGTGACCGGGATCGCCCCGGGCTCGGTGGTGCGGCTGACCCTGAACCGGTCCGGCGGCAGGGACGAGGTACGGGTCCACCAGGCGATCCCGGCCGACATCACGTACCTCGACAAGCGGCCGCGGCCGGTGGTCGTCTTCCCCAAGGACGGACTCAAGTACGCCGAGGACATCAGGAAGGCCGAGTTGCCGGGCCGTTTCACCGTGGCGGGCCTGCCGGGGCTCAACGCGACGGCGGAACGGAACTCCGGCGCGGGACTGCTCCGCACCCCACACCCCAAGATCGCGGGCGTGGTCCGCGAGGTCCTGCCGAACGGTTCGGTGCGGCCCCTGCTCGTCGCGGCGGAGGACCTGCGCGCCGGCACCCTCGCGTTCGACCCGGCGGACGCGGCGGGCGGGGTGCGGGTGGTGCCCGTCGGCACGCGGACGAACGAAGAGGGGGGCGACGGGCGGGCGGTGCCCTGGGCGCAGCTCTCCTTCCTGGACGCCCCCGCGCGGCAGCTCGCGTCGGCGTGCGAGAACGGGGGCTGGCGCTACCACGACTCCCGTACGCGGACCTGGCCCGCGGACGGCGGTGCGCCGGGCCAGGTCGACCTGGCCCCGGTCGCCCGCTCCGTCGACGAGCCGGTGTTCTTCTCGGCCCGGCGCGGCCGGTGGACGCTGCGGCACGAGCAGCACGCCCTGCGCCAGTTCGGCTTCCCCGCCACCGAGCTCCTGGAGGAGACCTTCCAGGACCTGCCCGGAGGCCGGCGTACCCACTGGGCGGTGGCGCGGGCCACCGGGGGCAGCGTCTGGCTCGAGCTCACGCCGGGCCGGGTCGCCGAAGTCCGGGGCGAGCTGGTCCGGTTCTCCGATGGCCACTCGCTCGCGGGGCTCGACTGGTCCAGGTTCGCGCCGGGCGATCTGCTGTACGGGCACATCGAGGGCGGTGTGAACGAGTGCGGGCACCTCGTCCTGGAGGACTGGCGTCCCGGCGTGCGCGGCTCCCTGGCGTTCCGGGACCAACGGCCCGAGGTCACCCCCTCCGCACGGATACTGCTTCCGGTGGTCCGCGCCGACGACGAGGGCGGCGCACTCCACCTGGGCGAGGGCGAGGACACGCTGGTCTACCCGGCGGAGCGTGAGCTGATGGCTCGTCACCCAGCGGGTGGGGCGGTCTGGTTGAGTGACGGAAACGAGCTGACGGCGGCGGCCGACAGCCCCGTGGCACCCGGGGACGTCGTGCTCCTCGCCGCGGGCCCGACGGGCGACGGACTGCGCGTCGCCGGACTGCCCGGGGTCCGGGTGGCACTCGCGCCGCTGTCCAAGGAGTGCTGGCTGCGCACGGAGTGGCTGCGCCGGGATCTGGAGGGGAGCGACAGCGTGGTGCTGCGTGCCCTGGGGAGCCTGCCCGTGACCGTGGAGACGGTGACGGAGGCGGCGGACGGCGCCGCTCCGGTGGTCACCGTGTCCCGGCGCCGGCAGCGGGGCGGGATCTGGCCCAACGGCACGATCCTGGCCCGGCCGGTCGCGGAACTCGGCGGCGGGCACCTGGTGATGCGGGCCGGGGCGGCGCTCGTCCGCGCGCATGTGCACGAGCTGCTTCCCGGGCTGCCGGCGGAAGCCGTGGCGGCGACGGCGGCGGCCCTGGTCGGCGACCGGAGCCTGCTCCGGCTGCACTGGGACAGTGAGACGAAGACGCTCACCAGCGGTCTGGCGAAGGACCGGAGCGAGCAGGGCGAGACGGTGGTCCGCGCGCTGCTCGCCGTGAACGCGTCGGACGGCTCCTGCCTCGGTGTGCTGTGCCGGGACGAGCGGAGCCAGGCCCTGTGCTGGCTGCCGGCCAGGGACGCGACCTGGACCGCCGGAGTGCCGGGCGAGCTGCTCGTGGCGCACCTGCGCGCCTCGCGCCGGCTCACCGTCCTGCGTCGCGGCCGCTCCGCGGTCAGCCTCGTCCACCACCCGCTGATCGCCCGCGAGTACGAGAACCTGGCGACGGGGCAGCTGGCTCGCGTGACCGTGGTCGGCCCGGCGGCGGCCCCGGGCCGCAGGGCGCTCCATGTGTCCGTCGGCCCCCTGGGCGTTCTGGCGGTCTACGTGCCCGGCCGGGGCGCGCCCGAGCCGGGCGGCCAGATCATGGCGGAGGTCGCACGCCTGGAGGAGGTGGCGGGGCGGGGAACCGTCCAGTTCGTGGAGCCGGGCACACGGCGCACGGTCGTGGACCTGCCGGACTGGCTGTGCAGGAGCCTGGGAAGGCTGTCGCTGCCCACGTTCGCCGCGCTCGCGGCGCCCGTGGCCGACCTGGTTCCCCCGGATTTCGCCAGCTACCGCGCCGCCTACGAGACCGGTTTGGAAGGGGCGGGCGCGCCGGCCGGGAGCTCCGCGAAGCAGAAGGTGCTGTGGGCGCTCGGGGCGCTCGACCGGTTCCAGGACGAGGTCCCGGCGGAGCCGCGCCGGGCGGCGGCGGCCGCGGTCGCCGACTGGCTCCGCTCGCCGCTCGGCCGTCCGGTGGTGCTCCAGGAGGAGGAGTCGGTCGACCTGGCGCCGGTGGTCGCGGTGTGCCGGATCGGCGCTCGGCTCCTTCACCAGGACTCGGGCTTGCCGCGCGGCTGGGTGGCCTTCCTGCTGAGCCGGGTCGGCGAGCGGGCGGTGAGCTCGCTGCACACGGAGGCGCTGGTGACGGAGTGGCTGATCCGCCCGGAGCGGCATGTGCTCCCGGGCGACTGGCGTCGTCTCAGGTCGGTTCCGATCGCGCGGACCCTGACCTTCGGACAGGTGGCGGCGGTCGAGGACTTCGCGCGCGCCGTGACGGGACGGCCGACGCTGGTGCGGCACGGCGAGTCGGCCAAGGTGGCGCGGGGGCTGCTGGCGTCGATCGGGCGGCTGCCTTCGGCGCAGTACCTCGACAGGGACGCGCCGGTGATGACGGGGCTCGCGCGGCTGGGTCGGAGTCTGACGCCTCCGCACGGCCGGGCGATCCCGGAGTGGCGGCCGCTGGTCGGGCAGTTCCAGGTGCTGGACAAGCTGTTCCCGCGCGTGCTGCGGCTTCCGCTGTCGCTGATGCCGGCGTACGTCCCGCTGTCGGCCGAGGGCGCGCGGTACGGGGCGGCGTTGCTGAGGGAGGCGGAGGCGGTGGCGGCCGGACAGGGGTGAGCGGCGGCTCCCGGGGCCCCGCCGCCTCAGGCGCTGTCGGCGTCCAGGAGGCGGCTGGTGCGGTCGTTCGCGCCGCTGAGGGCGAGGGGGACGCCGAGGCCGGCGCGCATGCGGTGGGCGCGGGCGAGGGCGCTGAGGGTAGGCGGGATCGTCGCGGCCATGCCGGGTACGGCCGCCGAGCGGTCAGCGCGCCAGCCGGTCGAGCGCGGCAAGCACCGGCGCGACGCCGTCCTCCACGGCCAGGCGGTCGGCCAGGGCGCGGGCACGCGCCCGGTGGGAGTCGTCCTGCGTCGCCCGGCGCAGGGCCCCGGCCAGGGTTTCGGAGGTGAGACGGCGCAGCGGCACCGCTCCGGGAGCGGTGCCCAGCGCGGTCAGCCGGGACGCCCAGAACGCCGCGTCGAACTGGACCGGCACCGGGACGCTGGGCACTCCGGCCCGCAGGACCGCGCCGGTCGTGCCCGCTCCCGCGTGGTGGACGACGCCGGCCGTCCGGGGGAACAGCAGGGAGTGCGGCACCTCGTCGACGGTCAGGATGTCGTCGCCCCCGGCGCTCAGCCCCGCCCAGCCCCGCTGGACGATCCCGCGCACCTTCGCCGCCCGCAGCGCGGTGACGATCTCGCGGCTCACCCGCTCGGGATCGGGAACGGTGGCGCTGCCCAGACCGACGAAGACCGGCCGGGGCCCGGCGGCCAGGAAGTCCTCCAGTTCCCGGGACAACTGCCCCGTCTCGTGCGGCCACCAGTACCCGGAGACCTCCAGCCCGGCGGGCCAGTCCCGGGGCCGGGGGACGACGCGCTCGCTGTAGCCGTGCAGCACCGGTCGCGGCCGCCGCCCCCGGGACCGGCCCGCCGTCACGAGCCCGTGCCGCCGCCGCAGTGACCGTACGGCGTCCGCGAACAGCAGCTCCACCGACGTCATGACGACCTGTCCGCTCAGCCGGTTCCCCACCGCGCCCAGGGACCGCGTCCCCAGGACCGGGGCGGGAAACTCCCCGGTCGGATGCAGCGGCTGGAGGTGCAGCCCCAGGGCGGGCACCGACAGGCCCTCTGCGATGGCGTACCCGAGCGGCCCCAACCCCCCGCCGACCAGCAGGACCTCGCCCTGCCGCGCCACCTCCACCAGGGCCGCCGTCATCTCGTCGACCGTTCTCCGGGCCATGGACGCCAGCCGTACGAGCTTTCCCGCACCGGTCCTCGCGTCATGCAGCCGCCGGCCCCGCGGGGAGTGCAGCTCGGCACGGGGGTCCACCGGCAGCGGACGGAAGCGAACGCCCGACCCCGCCACCAGCGGCTCGAACACCCCGTGCGCGGCCAGCGTCACCTCATGCCCGGCCCGTACGAGACCGGCGCCCAGACCCGTGTACGGCGCGACGTCACCCCGCGATCCCGCCGTCATCATCACGATGCGCACGCCACCAGTGTGCCCCACCCGGACGTGACGCCACAGCAGAACCGCCCGTACCGCAGCGCGGGTTGGTCCGGGCGCCTCGATGCCGCCGGGCCGTATCGGATCACACCGGGCGGAGCCGTGGCCCAGCGGTCGACGCGCGACCGTTCTCCCCGGGCAGCCGAGAACTCCCACCCCGATCGTCCCGGCCACCGTCATCCAGAGCGCACCGTCTACATGCGTTTGCTCTTATAGCGCGCATGCAACTATTGTGGAGGCGCACAAAGAGCTCACTCAATCAATGACGAAAGGGCTGCGCCATGCCGCTCGCACTCCTCGCCCTGGCCGTCGGAGCCTTCGGCATCGGCACGACCGAGTTCGTGATCATGGGGCTGCTGCCCCAGATCGCCGCCGACTACGGCGTCACCATCCCCACCGCCGGCCTGCTGGTCACCGGCTACGCACTCGGCGTCGTCATCGGCGCGCCGCTGCTCACCGTCCTCGGCAACAAGGTCAGCCGCAAGCGGATGCTGATGCTGCTCATGGGCCTGTTCGTGCTCGGCAACCTGCTCTCCGCCGCCGCCCCGAACTTCGGGCTGATGCTGACCGGCCGCGTCGTCGCCTCGCTCGCCCACGGCTCGTTCTTCGGCATCGGCTCCGTCGTCGCCGCCGGACTGGTCGCCCCGGACAAGAAGGCCGGCGCCATCGCCACCATGTTCACCGGCCTGACCGTCGCCAACATCGTGGGCGTGCCGCTCGGCACCTTCATCGGTCAGTCGGTCGGATGGCGCACCACCTTCGCCATCGTCGCCGTGCTCGGTGTGGTCGGCCTGCTCGGCATCGCGAAGCTCGTCCCCGCCATGCCCCGCCCCGAGGGCGCCCGTCTGCGCGGCGAGCTGAAGGCCTTCCGCAACCCGCAGGTGCTGCTCGCGATGGCGATGACCGTGCTCGGCTTCGGCGGTGTCTTCGCAGCGATCACCTACATCGCGCCGATGATGACCGAGGTCGCCGGCTACTCCGACGGCGCCGTCACCTGGCTGCTCGTCCTCTTCGGCGTCGGCATGTTCCTCGGCAACCTGCTCGGCGGCCGCTTCGCCGACCGCGCGCTGATGCCCATGCTGTACGTGGCCCTCGGCGGCCTGGCAGTCGTCCTCGCGCTGTTCACCGTGACCTCGCACAACACGATCCTCGCCGCGATCACCATCCTCCTCGTCGGAGCGCTCGGCTTCGCCACCGTGCCCCCGCTGCAGAAGCGCGTCCTCGACCAGGCCCACGGCGCGCCCACCCTGGCCTCCGCCGTCAACATCGGCGCCTTCAACCTCGGCAACGCGCTCGCCGCCTGGCTCGGCGGCCTCGTGATCGCCGCCGGCTTCGGCTACACCGCCCCGAACTGGGTCGGCGCCGTCCTCGCCGCCGCCGCGCTGGGACTCGCCTTCTGGTCCGCGGCCCTGGAGCGCCGCACTCCCGCGCTCCAGGCCGACGTCGATGCCGCCGGTGCCGGCGTCCGCACCCCCGCCCCCGTACATCACTGATCCCCCACTTCCCCTTTCCCCCGCCTCAGGAGAAGCGCCATGAGCACCACCGCCGTCACCCCGCTGAGCACCGCCGACGCCGAGACCCTGATCACCGCCGCCCGCCGCGCCGCCGAGGCCGCCGGGGTCACCGTCAGCGTCACCGTCCTGGACGCGGGCGGGCACCTGCTGGCCTTCCGCCGGGACGACCGTGCGGTGTTGATCTCGGGCGAGACCAGCACCCGCAAGGCGTACACCGCGCTCCAGCTGAACGCCCCGACCGCCGACCTGGTCGACCTCGTGAAGCCCGACGGCCCGTTCCACTCGCTGCCCACCGCGCTCGACCGGCCGCTGCTGTTCATCGCCGGCGGCGTCCCTGTCCACCGCGACGGCCGCCTGATCGGCGCGATCGGCGTGGGCGGCGGCGCCCCCGAACAGGACCACGGCTTCGCCGCCACCGCGCTCGAGGAGCTCTCCCGATGACCGACCCCCGCACCCGCCTCGGCACCGGCGACCTCGGCCTGGTCCACTGGCCGGCACCCGCCCGCGACCTGTACCGGGACTCCTGACGCGCCCTGGAGCCCGCTCGCCCAGGGCGCCGTTCTCGGCGACCCGGCCATCGCGGCCATCGCCGCCCGGTACGACAAGTCCCCGCGCAGGTCGTCATCCGCCGACACCTGCAGCTCGGCAACGTCGCCGTCCCCAAGTCGGTCACCCCGGCCCGGGGCCGCGGGCTTCTCCGCCTGATGCCGACAGTGGTCAGACGGCGGTGCGCGTGCCGAGGCCGTGCAGCAGGGTGTCGACGACGCGCGTGGCGAGAGCGTCCATGGCGGCGTCGGTCTCCGGGACCTGGGTGGAGGCTTCGTGGATGAGGGCGTAGTAGACGCGGCGCGCCCAGTCCAGATCGGTGTCGGGCGGGAGCACCCCGATGTCGCGGAGGCGGATGAACAGCCGCTCGCACCGGGCCAGGACGTCGGCGTGCACGCGCGCGACCTCGGGGGCGTCGGTGGGCAGGGCTCCCATGGCGAAGCCCCAGCCGATCTTCACGCGGAGCACGTTCGCGGTGACCTGGTAGAGCGCGACGTCGGGCGGGGTGGTGTCCGGCCGGGCTGCTTCGACGGCTTCGTGGAACCGTTGCGCCGCCCAGGCGGACAGCGCCCCGATGAGTGCCTCCCGTGAGGCGAACCGCCGGTGCACGGTGGTCCGTGCGACTCCGGCGGCCTCGGCGATCTGCTCCATGGTGGCCGCGGGGTTCGCGGACAGCACCCGCTCCGCGGCTTCGAGGATCGCGCGCACGGTCCGCTCGGTGTCGGCGCGCAAGGGCTTCGTGGAGGGGGGCAGCGCCATGGGGCGGTCCTTCCGGTCGAGCGATGACCTCCTGAGGTTACGACGGCGCGGCAACTCACTCACAACTTGCAACATCAATGATGCATGTTCTAAGTTCTACGCATCGGATAAGTCGCGTCTGTTGACGGAGGAACACATGGACCTGCAGCTGCACGGCAAGACTGCCCTCGTCACGGGCGCCAGCAGGGGCATCGGACTGGCCGTCACCCGCGCCCTGGCCGCCGAAGGGGTGCGCGTCGCGGCCGCCGCCCGCAAGCCCACCCCGGAGCTGACGGCGGCCGGCGCGATACCGGTGGCGGTCGACCTCTCCACCCCCGCCGCGGCGGAGCGACTGGTCACGGAGGCCTCGGCCGAGCTGGGCGGCATCGACATCCTGGTCAACAACGTCGGGGGCGGCGACGGCGGTGTGAACGGCGGCTTCCTCGACGTCACCGACGCGCAGTGGGCGCAGATCATGGACCTGAACTTCCTGGCCACCGTCCGCGTCACCCGCGCCGCCCTGCCCGCCCTGCTGACCGCCCGCGGCGCGATCGTCAACGTGTCGTCGATCGGCGCGCGCGTCCCGCACTCCGGCCCCATCGCGTACACCACCGCCAAAGCCGCGCTCACCGCGTTCGGCAAGGCGCTGGCGGAAGAGGTCGGCCCGCGGGGCGTGCGGGTGAACACCGTCTCGCCGGGTCCGGTCCGCACCGACATGTGGGAGAGCCCGACCGGCTACGGTGCCGGGCTCGCCGCCGCCATGGGGGTCCCCCACGCCCAGCTCCTGGCCGGGCTTCCCACGGCGACGGGCATGCTCATCGACCGGCTCGTCGAACCCGACGAGGTCGCGGCGCTGGTCGCGTACCTCGCCTCGCCCCTCGCCTCCGCGACCACCGGGACCGACCACATCGTCGACGGCGGAGCGGTCAAGACCGCCTAGGGACCGCCCCCGCCTCCGGTCCCCGATCGCAGGCCCCCTGCCGCGGCCCGGTCCGCGCAGGCCCTACGCCCCGAGGGCTGGGCGGACGGCCGCGGCCTTCCCTCCGTGAACACGCGGCTGTCGAGGAAGGAGGGGAGCGAGAGCACACCACCGCCGGTACGCCGGCCGCCCTCGTCGGTCACGCGGAAGTCCCCCCACCACGCCGGTGTCGGCTCGGCCGGGCCGCAGGCGTCGGCCACGGCGCTTGTTCGGCGCAGCCCCGGTGGCCCGGGGGGCCGTCCGGCCGGAGGGTGGGGTGGAGGATCGCCTGTCGCCCCGAGCCCACGAGGACGCCGCCGATGCATCGCTACCCGCCGATCGCCGACCACGGTCTCGTCGGAGATCTGCAGACGTGCGCGCTGGTGTCCGCCGAGGGTGTCGTGGACTGGTTCTGCTCGCCCCGCTTCGACTCCCCGAGCGTCTTCGGCCGCCTCCTCGACCACGAGCGCGGCGGCCACTTCTCGATCACCGTGGGGGCACCCGGTACGACGGTGCGTCAGCTGTACCTGGCCGACAGCGCGGTGCTGCTCACCCGCTTCCTCACACCCGACGGGGTCGGTGAGGTGGCCGACTTCATGCCGCTGCTCGCGGACCCGACCGTGCCCGCCGACCGGCACACCCTGGTCCGGGTGCTACGGGTGGTCCGCGGCACCGTCCGCTTCACGGTCGAGTGCCGGCCGCGCTTCGACTACGGCCGGGAGACGCACGAGCTGGTCCTCGACGGCGCCACCGCGCGTTTCGCCGGGACCACGGCCGCCGCCCACCTCCAGGTGCTCGGCGCCGTCGCGCTGGAGCGTGACGGCCGGGACGTCCGCGCCGAGGTGGAGCTGACCGCCGGTCAGCGCGCCGCCGCCGTGCTCACCCTGGACGCAGCCGGTGCCGAGCCTCCCGAGCCGGCCGACGAGGCGAGCCTGCGGGCCGCTTTCGACGGGGTCCGCTTCTTCTGGCACGACTGGATCAGCCGCTGCCGCTACCGCGGCCGCTGGCAGGAGCAGGTCAACCGCTCGGCGATCACGCTGAAACTGCTCACGTACGCCCCGTCCGGCGCGCCGGTGGCCGCCGCCACCATGGGGCTGCCCGAGCAGGTCGGCGGCGAACGGAACTGGGACTACCGCTACACCTGGATCCGGGACGCCTCGCTGTCCGTGCGCGCGATGGTCGACCTGGGCTTCACCGAGGAGGCGGACGCCTTCCGCCGCTGGCTGGGCGCCCGGTTGCAGGCCGGTGGCACGGTCAGCGGCGAGCCGTTGCAGATCATGTACCGGGTGGACGGCGACCCGGAGCTGAGGGAGGAGGTGCTGGACCATCTGGAGGGCTGGCGCGGCTCGGCTCCGGTCCGCGCCGGCAACGGCGCCGCCGACCAGCTCCAGCTGGACATCTACGGCGAGGCGGTCTACGCCTACGCGCAGGCCCGTGACCTGGCCCAGTTGGCCGGCTACGACGGCTGGCAGCGCTTCGCCGCCACGGTGGACTGGCTGTGCGAGCACTGGGACCGCCCCGACGAGGGGATCTGGGAGACCCGCGGCGGCCGCCAGGACTTCACGTACAGCCGGCTGATGTGCTGGGTCGCCTTCGACCGCGCGGTGCGGATGGCCCACGAGTTCGGCCGCCCCGCCGACCTGCCGCGCTGGACGGCCGCCCGGGACGCGGTGCTGCACCAGGTGATGGAGCGCGGCTGGTCCGTCGAGCGGCAGGCCTTCGTCCAGCACTACGGCAGCGAGGTCCTGGACGCCTCGCTGCTGATGATGCCGATCACCCGGTTCATCTCGCCGCGCGACCCGCGCTGGCTGTCCACCCTGGACGCGATGGACCGCGAACTGGTCTCCGACAGCCTGGTCTACCGCTACGACCCGGCCGCCTCCCCCGACGGTCTGCGCGGCTCCGAGGGCACCTTCTCGCTGTGCAGCTTCCTGTACGTGGACGCGCTCGCCCGGGCCGGCCGGCTGGAGAAGGCCCGGTACGCCTTCGACAAGATGCTCACCTACGCCAACCACGTGGGGCTGTTCGCCGAGGAGATCGGCCCGACCGGCGAACAACTCGGCAACTTCCCGCAGGCCTTCACCCACCTCGCGCTGATCACCGCCGCGCTGACCCTCGACGAGGCACTGGACGGCTGACGCCGTCGCTCCACGCTGCCGTCCTGGTGTGCCGAGGGCGTTTCGATCATGCGAACTACGCGCGTCAACCTGCCCGTACGCCGTTGACGCCCCCGACCGGCTCGGCAAGACTCCTGCCCCATGCAGCCCCCGCGTGACCGCTCGGTCACCCTCGTCCAGCGCCGGCACGTGGACCTCGTCCGTGTCGCGAGCGCGGTCTGTCGCTGCGCCTGACGACCCCCTTCCGCTCACCCGGTCGTACCCCCACGCTCCTCCGTCCGCCCCGCCCGCGGCGCCGTCCCCCGCCCGCCGGGCCCCGGAGGCACGCCCGCACCTCCGCACGCCCTTCTGGAGACCCGTATGTCCACGCCCCTGTCCCGCCGCGCCCTCGGAGGGGTCGCCGCCGGTGCCGCCGCCGCGGCCGCCCTCGGCGCCACCTCGACCGCCGCGCAGGCGGCCCCCGCGTCCGACCCGCGGGAGCGTCCCTTCCGGGCCGCGCACCCGCGGCGCCACTCCCGGCGGCCCAACATCCTCTTCATCCTGGGCGACGACCTCGGCTGGGCCGACCTCTCCTCGTACGGCTCCCCGCACATCCGCACGCCCCACCTGGACCGGCTCGCCCGCGAGGGCGTCCGCTTCACCGACGCCTACTCCGGCTCCGCGACCTGCTCCCCCACCCGCTTCAGCCTCTACACCGGCCGCTACCCGGGCCGTACGAAGGGCGGGCTCGCCGAGCCGATAGCCGACAGGTCCGCCGGCCTGGAACCCACCCATCCCACGCTCGCCTCGCTGCTCCGGGACTCCGGCTACGCGACCGCGCTCATCGGCAAGTGGCACTGCGGCTACCTCCCCGACTACTCCCCCACCAAGTCCGGCTGGGACGAGTTCTTCGGCAACTTCGGCGGGGCCCTGGAGTACTACTCGAAGCTCGGTCTCGGCGGCGAGTACGACCTCTACGAGGGCGACGCCGAGTACAAGGACCTGCGGTACTACACCCGAATCCTCACCGAGCGGGCGAGCGAGTACGTCGGACGCGACCACGAGAAGCCCTGGCTGCTCAACCTGAACTTCACCACCCCGCACTGGCCCTGGATCGCCGACGGCGACACGGAGGCGAGCGCCGAGATCGTCCGCCGGATCAAGACCGGCGACCGCTCCGCCCTCTGGCACCAGGACGGCGGCTCCGTGGAGAAGTACAAGGAGATGGTCGAGGACCTCGACCGCTCGGTCGGACAGGTCCTCGCGGCGCTGAAGCGCTCCGGCCAGGAGCAGGACACCCTCGTCTTCTTCGCCAGCGACAACGGCGGCGAGCGCTTCTCCTACAACTGGCCGCTCGCCGGGAACAAGGGCTCGCTCCAGGAGGGCGGCATCCGCGTCCCCTCGATCCTGCGCTGGCCCGCCCGGATCGACGGCGGACAGGTCAGCGACCTACCGGTGTTCACGCCCGACTGGACGGCGACCCTGCTGGAGCTGGCCGGCGCCCGCCCCCACCCGGCGTACCCCCTCGACGGCACCAGCCTCGCCGGGCACCTGCTGCGCGGCGCCGAGGTCCCGGAGCGGGACCTGTTCTGGCGGGTGCGGGGCGAGCGGGCGCTGCGCCGCGGCGACTGGAAGTACTACCGGGGCAAGTCCGGCCGGGACCAGCTCTTCCACCTGTCCGAGGATTCCCGTGAGCAGGCGGACCGGGCGCCGTTCGAGCAGGCGCGGCTGGCCGGGCTGCGGGCCGCGTGGGAGCGGATCGACGCGGGGCTCCTCCGCTACTGAGCCCTCCCCGCCCGCGCGGAGAGGACCCGGCCGGGTGCGCCGGCCGGGTCTCCGGGTCTCAGATCAGGCCCTGGGTGAGGGCGACGGAGTCCGGGACCGTGACCACCTCCCGTACCGTGCGGGGCATGACGCCCAGGATCTGCTGGGTGACGTACTGGGCCGACATCATGGCTCCCTCCTGCCAGCCCGGCAGCGGGGAGATCTGGTCGCCGGTGACGTGGAAGACGTCACCGCCCTCGGGCTGGAGCAGCCGGTGGTAGGCCGTGCGGTGGTCCTCGCGGTCCGGGTTCCATTCCGGCCAGCCGCCGAGCTGGTACGGGACCTTGTGCCAGGCGATGGTGATGCCCTTGTCCTGGGGGACGAGGGTCTCGTCGGCGAACTCGGGGTGGAGTTCGGCGGCGCCCGCGCGGGCCACGGCGAGCCGTTCGCCGGTGGGCAGGGCGCCGAAGCGCTCGGCGACCTCGGCGAAGTTGTAGGCGCCGGTCAGGGTGCCGCGGCCGGAGAAGTAGCCGGTGGACGGGTACCAGAGCTGGGTGATGGCGTGGGAGGTCCAGCTGATGCCGCCGTAGATGCGGGTGCCGTCGTCCTCCCAGAAGCGCCGCTCGGCCTGCCAGCCCACCTTGCAGGTCTTCTCGAACTCGACGACCCGGAGGGCGGATTCGAACGCCGTGGAGAATCCGGCCCGGCCGATGCTTCTGAGCACGGGTACGGGGATGCTGCTCACGCAGTGGCGGGCCCCGGCCGTGAGGGTCCGCCCGCCCTTGCGGTAGGTCACCCGGGCGCGGGGCGGGTCCGTGCCCGCCGTGATCGCGATGTCGGTCACCTCGGCGCCGAGCACGAGGTCCGCGCCCGCGACACGGGCCTGCCGTGCCAGGGCCTCGACGATCCGGTCCATGCCGCCGACCGGCTGGAACATCGAGGGCTGCCACGGATGGTCGAGCGGTTGGTAGAAACGCGTCTTCCAGAATCCGGACCCGACGAGCTCCTCGAAGGTCAGCGGCGGGACGGGGACCGGGAACGGCTCCCCCGCCGCCGGGTCGTGGAGGTGGCCGGACCGCTGGGCGACGGAGTACTTGCCGTTGTCGTCGAGCGCCCCGAAGACCCGCAGCAGATCACGTACCTCGCGGGTGAAGGCGTCGTCGGCCGTCAGCGTCTCCGCGAGCCTCGCCGCGAGGTGGCCGCGGGTGTCGTTGGCCACCCGGCGGTTGGGCAGGGGGTGGGAGAGATGCGGCGGACGGACGAGGTTGGCCGTGGTCTCCATGACGTACGGTTCGAGCGGCACCCCGAACTCGCGGCAGTACGAGAGCACCCGGCGGTGGTGGTACGGGATGCGCCCCGGGCCCAGGTCGGCGTGAAGACCGTCGTCGAACCGGCACGTGTGGGTGCGGACGGGCGCGCCGGTCCGGTCGTCGATCTCGTACAGCTCGTCGCCCTTGCGCACCGTGCGGCTGCGCCCGCCGACCCGCCCCGTGGCCTCCAGGACGGTGCAGTCGTACCCGATCCTGCTCAGTTCGTACGCCGCGGTCAGACCGGCGACTCCGGCGCCGAGGATCAGCACCTTCTCGCCCGGCCGCGGCGGTTCGGGGAGCCGGGGCGGGCCGGTCCAGCCGGTCGCCGCCGGGCCCGCCGCCCCGGTCATGGCGTCGTACAGCGCGCGGGCAGCGGGTTCCTCGGGGGGTGGTGACGGCCTGACGTGCTCGCTCGTGGGTGGCATCTCGGTACCTCGTTCTCTCGTCGCGTGCTGGGTGCGTGGGGGTGTTCAGCCCTGACGCAGCTCCAAGGTGCAGCACTTCACGCTGCCGCCCGCCTTCAGGAGCTCGGACAGGTCGACCCCGATCGGCTCGAATCCGCGCGCCGCGAGCACCCTTGCCAGCCGGGTCGCGGCCGACGGCAGCAGCACGTGCCGGCCGTCCGACAGGGCGTTGAGACCGAAGGCCGCCGCGTCCTCGGCCTCGGCCAGGACCGCGTCGGGGAACAGGGTCTCCAGGAGCGCGCGGCTCCCTTCGGAGAACGCCGGCGGGTAGTACATGATCTCGGTGTCGGAGAGCACGCTCAGGGCCGTGTCCAGGTGGTAGTACGCGGGATCCACCAGGGTGAGGGTGACCACCGGGAGGCCGAAGAACTCCTCGGCCTCCTCGTGCGCCCGGGGCTCCGTCCGGAAGCCGGTGCCGGCGAGGATCGTCCGGCCCGCGAGCAGGTAGTCGCCCTCGCCCTCGTTGACGAAGCGCGGGGCGCGGACCGTCGGGTAGCCGCGGTCGGTGAACCAGGACAGGTACGCCGGTCCTTCCGCGGCCCGCTCCGGGTGGCGGAAGCGGGCGCCGAGAACCCGGCCTTCGATGACGGTGGCGCCGTTGGCGGCGAAGACCATGTCCGGCAGCCGCGGGTCGGGGCGGATCTCCTGGACGGTGTGGCCGAGCCGGCGGTACAGGTCGCGCAGCCCGGCCCACTGCCGCAGGGCGCGCACCGGGTCGACGCCCCGCTCCGGCCTCATCCACGGGTTGATGGCGTAGGTGACGTCGAAGTGCGTGGGCCTGCACATCAGGAACCGGCGCGCGGTCGCCGTCCTCGGCGCGTGGCGGCTCGCGGGCACGCGCTCGGCCGGCAGGGGCTCTTTCATCGGTGTGCGGTTCACGTCCATGACGTGCCTCCTCGGCGCAGGCCCGCCACCCGGGCGGGCATCGACCAGACGTAGGAGAATCCTTCGCCCGCCCGCTGGTCGAAGCCGTTGTCCGCCTCGTACGAGGCGTACTCCGGGTGGTACAGCGAATGCGGGGAGAAGCGGCTGACCGTGGTGGCCGAGCCCTTGTGGAGCTTCACGGTCACCGTGCCGGAGACGTGTTCCTGGACGTCGTCGAAGAACGCGTCCAGGGAGGTGCGCAGGCGGGTGAACCACTTGGCGTCGTAGACGAGTCGGGCGTAGTGGCGGCCGAGGTCGGCCTTGTAGTGGAACAGGTCGCGTTCGAGGACCAGGTTCTCCAGTTCCCGGTGCGCCTCGTAGAGGACCGTGGCCGCGGGGCTCTCGTACACTCCGCGTACCTTGAGTCCGACCAGGCGGTTCTCCATGATGTCGATACGGCCCACGCCGTGCCGTCCGGCGCGCTCGTTGAGCCGCTCGACCAGCCGCACCGGGTCCAGGGCCTCGCCGTCGAGGTGGGTGGGTGTGCCGCGTTCGAAGGTGATGCTCACGTGCTCGGGCAGGTCGGGGGCGGACTCGGGCGGCGCGGTCGCCGTGTAGACCTCCTCCGGCGGGGCGAGCAGCACGTCGTCCAGGGAGCCGCATTCGACGCTGCTGCCCCACAGGTTGGTGTCACGGCTGTAGGGGCTGGAGGTGAAGGCGGGGGTCTGGACGCCGTGGGCGCGTGCGTAGGCGATCTGGGCGGAGCGCGTGGTGAGGTCCCATTCCAGGACGGGCGAGATGATGTGCATGGCCGGGTCGAGGGCGGTGATCCCGGCGTAGAAGCGGACCTGGTCGTTGCCCTTGCCGGTGGCGCCGTGGGCGACGGCCTGCGCCCCTTCCGCGCGGGCGATCTCCACGAGGCGTTCGGCGATCAGGGGCCGGCTCAGTGAGGCGGCCATGAAGTACTTGCCCTCGTAGACGGCGTCGGCGCGCAGCGCCCGGAAGGCGTACCGGGTGAGGAACTCGTGCCGCAGGTCCTCCACGTACACCTTGGCGGCGCCGTTGCGCTCGGCTCGGGACCGGGCCTCGGCGAGGTCCTCGCTCTGTCCGAGGTCGGCGCAGAAGGCGATGACCTCCGCGTCGTAGGTCCGCTGGAGCCAGGCGAGCGCCAGGGAGGTGTCGAGTCCGCCCGAGTAGGCGAGGACGATCTTCATGACGGCCTCCTCGGGCTCGTCGCGTGGAGCTTTCGGAGCATGGCCCTGGTGTAGAGCCGTTCGCCCCACTGTTCGTCGGAGACGGGGAGTTCCCGTCCTTGCGCGATCATTCCGATCACCTCGTAGAAGAGGACCAGGCAGTGGGCGGCGGTGCGGGCGCTGAGCGAGGCGGCGGTCTCGCCGGGGGCGATGGGGAAGCGGTTGACCTTGACGATGGGGCCGGCGTCGATGCGGGGCACGAGGTGGTGGCTGGTGGCGCCGAACTCCGTACCGCCTTCGAGGAGGACGAAGTCGTAGCCTCCGACGCCGCGGAAGCGGGGTGTGGCGGGATGGAAGTTGAGGGCGCTGACGCGGGCCCTGGCGAGGGTCTCGGGCTTCAGGAGGAGATCCGCCTTGAAGCAGAAGATGTGGTCGCCGTGCCAGTCCTCGTGGCGGTGGGGCGGGGGGTCGCCGTGGTCCCACAGGATGAGGTCGACGTGGCCGAAGACGTCGCGCAGGTGGGCGGCGGCCAGCCGGCTCCAGTGGGAGGTGTCCCCGATGAAGAGGACGTTCCTAGTCTTCGTTCGTGTCGTGGACATCGTGGAGCTTCCTTCCTCGGAAGATGAACCGGACGGCGAGCAGGACCGCCGCCACGGCGAGCACGGTCAGGACGCTGACCCGCTCGGAGAGGATCCAGGCGCCGAGCAGCACGGCCACGGCGGGGGTGACCAGGGTGTAGCTGGTGGCGAGGGAGGTGCGGACCGCGGTCAGCAGGTACATGTACGCGCTGTAGGCGAGCAGCGATCCGAAGACGACGAGGTAGGCCCAGGCCCACAGCGCCGAGGCGTCCGGCATGTGCTCGACGCGCTCCCCGGCGAGCAGTCCGGCGAGGCTGACGAGCGTGCCGCCCGCGAGCATCTCTCCCGCGTAGGCCATCGGTCCGCGGGGCAGGTCGAGGTGCTGGCTGAGCACCGAGCCGAGCGACCAGCTGATCGCGGCGGCGACGATGACGGCCGAGCCCTCGGCGCCGCCGCCGAGACCTCCGTCGAGCGCGAGCAGCACGACTCCGGCGAGGCCGAGGGAGATGCCGTACACCTCGAGGCGGTTGGGCCAGCGGCGGGTCGCGACGCCGGCCATCAGGACGGTCCACACGGGGACGGTCGCGATGCCGACGGAGGCGAGGCCGCTGGAGAGGGACCGCTCGGCGATGGCGATGCCGCCGACGCAGCCGCCCTGCATGAGTCCGCCGACGAGGGCGCAGTTGAGCCACTGCCTGCGGGTCGGCAGCCGGTGTCCGCGGGCCGTCAGGAACGCCGCCAGGACGATGCCGCCCGTGAGGAAGCGGGTGCCCGTCATGAGCAGCGGTGGCATGGTGTCGAGGGTGTAGTCGATCGCGAGGTAGGTGGATCCCCAGACGACGTAGACGGAGACGAGGCAGAGGATCACGGTCGGGGTGAGGGTGGACGGGGTGGACCGGGTCTCCCGGGTCTGTGTGGTCACGTCCGTGCCTCCCTTTCAGTCGCTCGCGCGGAGTCCGGGCGAGCAGGTGAAGCCGAGGATGAGGATGTCCCTGGTGGCGGGCCTGCCGGGGTCCACCGGGGTGGTGGACGAGACGGAGTGCAGGACGTCGCGGTCGCACCAGAACATCGTGTCGAGGGGGTCTTCGAGCCTGAACTCGGCGATGACGTCTCCGGATTCGCCGTGTACGCGGGAGTCGCCGCCGCGGGTGTTGACGCGGTCCATCAGATGGATGGCGCCGAAGTCGATCTCGTCCCGGTGGACGCCCTCCGGGGTGGGTTCGCCGGCTTCCCGCGCGGTGGCCCGGGTGCGGAACTGATGGCAGGCGACCTCCCAGGGGTGGTCGAGGGTCTCCTCGTCGACGGGGAACTGGGAGAAGTCGGAGCGGATGAGCTCGCCCAGGAGGGGGCTGCCGACGGAGGCGCGGGTGAGGGGGGCCACCTCGCGGTGGATGCCGCCGGCGTACCGGTTGGCCGTGGTCGACTGGAAGTACGGCCGGTGGGTGAGGAGTTGGACGGCGCGGGTGCGCGGCAGGTACCGGAACCGGGCGTAGCGGCGCTCCCGGAACGTGGCCCCGTCCTTGAGGTAGCGGTCGGGTTCGAGCCGGTTCCATTCGTCGGCGAGGGCCTGCCGGCCGGCGCGGGCGGCGGGGTCGAGGGCGAGGCCGGCGCCGCCGACGAAGGCGTAGCCGCGGGAGCGCAGTTCGCCGGTGATCGGGTTGGACCAGGTGATCCTGGGCATGTCGGTTCTCCAGACTTCGGGTTCGGCCGGGTGCCGTGTTCTGTCATCGACTCTCGGGTGCCTGTCGTCCCGGGGGCATGAGCGCCCGGTCCCGTCCCGCTCCCTGTCCCTGTCCCGGTCCCGGTCCCGGTCCCGTGGTGAACGCGTCGAGGGCGGCGCGCAGGACGTCGGTCCCCGCGGGGGTGAGTGCGCGGCCGTGCTCCAGGTGCGGGGCGCCCAGGTCGTCGAGGAGGACGAGGCGTACGCGGTCGGCGCCGGTGCCGGCGGCTCGCCGGCGCGGCAGGTGGCGGCCGGCGCAGCCGTGCACCAGAGCGGTGAGCACGTCCTCGGCCGTGGTCCCGAGGGGCAGGCGGGTCGGACCGCCCGCCCGTCGCACCAGGTCGGCGTGGGCCTGTTCGCCGGATGCGTCCAGGAGCCCGGAGAGGCGCGCGACGCGGGCGGCGACCAGCAGGCCGAGCAGTGCGTCGGCGCCGTGGGACAGGGATCCGGGGCGGGCGGCGGCGCGCAGGGCGCGGGCGAGGGCGCGGCCGTAGTGCAGGACCTCGGCCGGTCCGGTCTCCAGCGGGTCGTGGCTCAGCAGGGCGGCGCGGACCTCCACGCACAGGGAGAGGAAGCCGGCGAGGGTCTCCGGGGTGTAGCGGCCGTCGCGCCGGAGCCGGCCGGCGACCTGGTCGTACGAGCCGGGGACGACCGCGAGCACGTCGCGGACGAGTGCGCACACCCCGGCCCGCAGCTCCCCGGCGTCCAGGGTGTCCAGGAGGTCGAGCTGCTCCCGTACGAGGACGGGAGCGCGGTGCGGACCGGTGCCGGCGAGGCGCGCGACGGAGAGCGCCGCGTCCGACATGGCCCGCAGGGTGGTCGGCAGGCGGAGCAGCGGGGGCCGGGTCCCGTCGGCGCGGGCGAGGCGGTCGGCGGCCCGGACGACCCGGCTGCCGCCGAGGGTGAAGGCGTTGAAGGCACTGGGCTACGCCTGCCGGGAGCTGCCGCGGGATGCGGAGCACGTCCGGGCAGCGCGTGCCGAGTGGAAGGCTCGAGTG
>NZ_JBEXSZ010000144.1:0-20907 GCF_040613865.1 Streptomyces sp. NPDC006197
CACCACGTGTGCGGCGCGCATCCGGTGCGGGTTCAGGCGCGGGAGCCTAGGCCCGGCAAGGGGCGCCGTCCGTTGTGCCCACCCGTTCCGCCCCAGCGGAACAGTTGCCCACAACGGGGTGGGCGGGGGTGCCGGCCCGGCGGAACGATTGCCCACACCGGGGGAGGGCACCGCCCCCGCGGGACTGCCGCCCACAACGGGTCCCGCCCCCTCAGGCCCGTCGGCTGAAGACCAGGACGACGTCCGCCGCCTCCCTGACCCGGGGGACGTCCGGGTCGGGCAGGGCGAGCAGGCGGGATCTGGTCTCGTCGACCAGGCGGGTGGCCTCGCCGCCCACCGCCCAGGCGCCGGTGAACAGACCGCGCGTCAGCGACTCGGCCATCGCCCGCGGCGACACCCGGAAGGACGTGGGGCGCTCCGACGCCGTCCCCTCGTAGACGAGGCCGTGCGCCGCGCCGATCGGGGCCAGCCACTCCGGGCCGTCGCGGCGGCTGCCCTCCGGGTCGAGACGGTCCTCCAACTCCCCGACGAGGAGCCCGATGTCGTCCGTCGGGCGCGTCCCGCCCGCCGGGATCACCAGATAGCGCCCGCCCGGCCGCAGCACCCGCGCGACCTCGGCCAGGACGGCCCGGTTGTCGGGGCCCGCGTGCAGCAGCCAGGTCGAGACCGCCTGGTCCACCGAGCCGCTCCGCACGGGCAGCCGGCAGGCGTCGCCCACCGCCACCCGCGCGCCGAGCCGGGCCTTCGCCCGCGCGAGCATCCCGGGGGAGAGGTCGACGCCGTGCACGGTGTGCCCGCGCGCCGTCAGTTCGGCCGCCACGATGCCCGTCCCGACGCCGATGTCGAGCACCGGGCGCGCCGGGTCGAGCAGCGGCGCCAGCTGCTCCGCGAAACCGGCGGCACGGGCCGTACCGCCGCGCGACTCGTCGTATCCCGGGGCGATCTCGTCGAAATTCGCCGCCGTCACCGCCGTCCCCCTCACGCCTGCGGGGTGAAGGTCACGGGCAGCGTCGCCATGCCGCGCAGGATGCCCTCGCGCCGGCTCAGGTCCGCGTCCGGGTCGGCGAGCCGCAGGTCGGGGAAGCGCCGCAGCAGGGTGCCGATGGCGATCCTGGCCTCGGCGCGGGCCAGCGGAGCGCCCAGGCAGAAATGCACACCATGGCCGAAAGCGAGCTGTTGCGGCACCTCGCGGCGGGCCACGTCGAGGATGTCGGGACGGTCGTAGCGCGCGGGGTCGCGGTTGGCCGCGGCGAGGCCGATGATGATCATCTCGCCGGGCGGGACGGTGACCCCGCCGATCTCGTACGCGTCGACCGTGAAGCGCGCGACGCCCCGGCTCACCGGCCCCTCGTAGCGCAGGAGTTCCTCGATCGCCCCGGGCAGCAGCGAGGGGTCGTCGCGCAGCGCGGCGAACTGCTCCGGGTGGCGCAGGAGGGCGTGGACGCCGTTCGCGATGAGGCTCGCCGTGGTCTCGTGGCCGGCGAGCGTGAGCAGGATGGCCATGGCCGTCAGCTCGCGGTCGCTGATCTTCTCCTCGGCCTGCGCGGCGCAGAGCGCGCTCAGCAGGTCGTCCTTCGGGTCCGCCTTGCGCGCGGCGATCAACGGCTCGAAGAACTCGGTGAGTTCGGCGCGGGCCCGCGCTCCCTTGGCGAGTCGTTCCGGGGTGTTGGGCGGCATGATCAGGCCGACCGCGAGGCGGGCGAAGTCCGGCTGCCCCTCGGCCGGGATGCCGATGAGCTCGCTGAGCACGGCCATTGGCAGCGGCAGCGCGAACTCCGAGACCAGATCGGCGGATCCGCGCTGCGCGATCGCGTCGAGGAAGGCGTCGGTGTGCGCCTGGACGCGGGGGGCGAGCTGCTCCACGCGCCGGAAGGTGAAGGCCTTCGAGACGAGGTTGCGCAGTCGTGTGTGGTCCTCGCCGTTGGCCACGAGCATGCTGGCCATCAGGACGTTGGTGCGCTCCTGGTGGGCCATCTCCTCTTCCAGGCCGTTGACCCCGACGGGGCTGCTGCTGAGCCGGGGGTCGGTGAGGGCGGCCACCGCCTCGTCGTAGCCGGTGACCATCCAGACTTCAAGGGTGGGATTCAGCCGGACGCGCTGGACGACTCCGTGCTCACGGATGCGTTCGAAGAGCGGGTAGGGGTTGGGCTGTTGAGCGACGTTTACCGGGACATCGTGGACGATTGTCTGGTCTTGACCGGTCATCTTCCGTAACTCCCCGAAGCTTTGTGAAAGATCTGAGGCAGGTAGTCATACCAGCCACCCCAGTTGCGTGGTAGCGTCACCGGCGCTCGGCTCGGATGATGTACGGAAAGGACCGGTGGACCGCCGGTTCCAAGCACCAGCGAGGCGTTCCACCCACCGGTGATCCGGCGTCTCGTACCGCTCGACTCGCAGGCAGCCAAGGCCTCAACCAGGCCCGATGCACAGGGGGAGACGTTTCGTGGAGCAAGCGGCAGCCGTGGACCCGATCCTGGATCTGGCCCGTCCGTCCGTCCTGCGGAACCCCTACCCGGCCTACGCCCGCATGCGGGAGACCACGCCGGTCTTCTGGCACGAACTGCTCGGTTCCTGGGTCCTGACCCGGCATGCCGACTGCCTCGCGGTGCTCACCGACAGCAACCGCTTCGCCTCCGACTGGCGGCGTGCGGGCGAGGACATCCCCGCACCGCTGCTGAGCGTCCAGACCCTCGACCCGCCGGAGCACACCGCCATCCGGCGCCTGCTGCTCGACGGCTTCCGCGCCCAGGACCGCCGGGCCCTGCACGACGGTCTGGAGCCGCAGATCGCGGAGCTGCTCGCCGAGCTGGCCGGACGGCCCTCCTTCGACTTCGTCGGAGAGCTCGCCGAACCGGTCGCCCTCCGCTTCGTCACCGCCTTCCTCGGTGTCCCCGCGCCCGGACTCGACTGGTTCGTGCCCATGTCCCGTACCGTCGTCGACGGCATGGACGCCGGGCTGTGGCCCGAGAAGCACGAGCCCGCCGTCGCGGCCCGGGCCCGGCTCGCGGAGTACGCCGGCGGGTGGCTCGCGGACCCGCCCAAGGAAGGGCTCATCGCGTACGTGGCGGAACACGCCGCGGACAGCGGCGTGGCAGAAACGGTTCTGCGGAACAGTCTGCGGGCCGTCCTCCACGCGGGCTACGAATCCGCCTCACGGCTCCTCGGCAACGCCGCGGCCGCCCTCCTCACCACCCCCGGCGCGCTCGACGCGTTCCGGGCGAGCCCGGCCCCGGCCGTGGACGAACTCATCCGGTACGACGCACCGGTCCAGGCGGACGCCCGGGTCTGCGTCACCGACACCGAACTGGGTGGCGTCACCATCAAGGCGGGTGATCCGGTCACGCTCTTCCTGGGCGCGGCCAACCACGACCCGCTGCGGTTCGACCACCCCGCAGAACTGCGACTCGACCGCGCCCCGAACCCGCACCTCGGGTTCGGACGCGGGGCCCATGCCTGCCTGGGCGCGTCCATGGCGATCCGGCTCGCCGGATCGGTCCTCGGGGCCCTGGCCAGGGACTACCCGGACGCACGGGCCGTCGCGGAACCGGAGCACCGGCGCAATCTGACCCTCCGCGGTCTCGACCGCTTCGAGGTCACACTGCGTCCACGAGCGGGGGAGGAGGTTCGACCATGAAGTACTGGCACTGAAACCCACGAGCGTGACGCCCGTCCGGGAGGCGGGCGGCACGCCGGTGCACGGCTCGCGTGCACCCCGCCGGAGCCCTGGCCCGCTGCACGGCCAGGGCCCCGGCCCCATCGGAAGGCCTGCCGGTCAGGCCCCCTGGCGCAGCTTCCCCGGCAGCCAGCCCAGCTGGGCCGCCTGCTGGAACGCGCCGCCGCCCTCGTGGTCGTTGAAGTCGTACACCTCGATCGCCTTCTCCTCCGCGGCGTACGCGTTGAAGGCCGCGAACACCGTCGACGGCGGGCAGGTCAGGTCCTCGAGCGCCGTCGAGAACAGGGCCGGAGCCGTGGCGCGGGCAGCGAAGTGGACCCCGTCGAAGTAGGCCAGCGTCTTCCCGACCCGCTCCACCCGGCCGCGATGCGTCTTGAGGTAGTTGCCGATCTCGCGGTACGGCGTGCGGTCCGTGATCGTCGTCGCGCGCGGGAAGTCGCACAGGAACGGCACGTCCGGCGCCACCGCCACCAGGTCCCGCACCAGCCCCGCCACGGCCAGCGTGACGCCGCCGCCCTGGCTGACCCCCGCCACGGCCGTACGGCTCGCGTCCACCAGCGGATGCGAGCGGGCCGCCTCCACGGCGCGCACGGCGTCGGTGAAGAGCCGGCGGTAGTAGTAGGAGTACGGGTCCTCGACGCCCCGCGTCATGAACCCCGGGAACGAGGGCGCGCTGCCCGTCGGGTCCGGGGTGTCGCCGGTGGCCCAGCCGCTGCCCTGTCCGCGCGTGTCCATCACGAAGTGCGCGAACCCGGCCGAGGCCCAGAGCAGATGGGTGTGCGGAAGGCCCCGCCCGCCGCCGTACCCGAGGAACTCCACCACGACGGGCAGCGGTTCGACCGCTCCGGCCGGCAGGACGAACCACCCCTTGACCGGGTGCCCGCCGAACCCGGCGAAGGTCACGTCGAAGACCTCCACCGTGGCGAGCCCGGTCGCCACGGGCTCGAAGCGCGCGCCCAGCTCGTGCGCGCGTGCCTCGTCGAGGGTCTTCGTCCAGAAGGCGTCGAAGTCCTCGGGCTCCACGGACGTGCTCCGGTACGTGCGGAGCCGGTCGAGGGACAGGTCGAACTGGGTCATGGAAACCGCCTGGTGAGTGAGGGTCTCGTTCGAAATCTCGACCGGTCGCCCCGGCCTTCCTCACCCTAGGCCGTACCCTCGCCGATTCATATACGTGAACTTTCGGAGCCGCCCGACGGACACTCCGCGCGGTGAACGCCACGAGAACGCCGCGAGGCCATCAGGCGTGGCATCCTCGGACGAGCCGCCCACAGCGTCCGACCCGTGGGCCTTCGTCCTGCGCGGAGGGACACCTTGCTCATCAGCCACGCCGTACGCCACGACGCCCTGCACGTGACGCTCCACCGCGACCTGGACGTCACCAACCGCGCCGCGGCCGCCCTCCGGATCGAGGCCCTCGTCCAGGAGCACCGGCCCGCCCGGGTCGTCATCGTGGTCCCGTCCGCCGACCCCAGCCCCGCCACCTTCAGCGCCCTCGCCCGCGCCCACCGCATGTGCGTCGGCCTCGGCGTCCCCCTCACCCTCAGCGGTGCGAACGACCGCACCCGCCGCTTCCTGGAGGCCGACAGCGCCTGAGACGACGGCCGCGCGCCTCCCGCCCGTCCCCGGGAGGCGCGCGGCGGCGTTCAGACGGTCGCGGGGAACCTGTCCCAGGCGCGATGCCCGGCGAGGCCGCGCGCGAGCTGCTTCAGGGCCGCGGCGGAGGTGTCCGCGAAGGCGATGCCCGGCTCGTCCTCCTGGATGCCGGCCGCCCCGAGGATCCGGGAGGAGTCGTTCCAGCCGCCGATGGCCTTGCCGTGGCGGTACGCCTCCGTCAGCAGCAACAGGACCCGGGGGTCGGGGCCGTCGGGGTCGGGCGCGCCGGCCTTCGCGTCCCGGGCGCCGTGGGCGTCGGCCGCCGCCCGGGGCACTCCGGCGAAGAGCAGGGCGTCGAACTCGGTCGAGCGCGCGGTGGCGAAGGTGCGCTGCACGGTGACGGGGTTCCTCGACCCCAGGGCGCCGCCCGTCGGGCCGATCACGAGCGGGACCATTCCCGCGTTGAGGATCGTCTTCCTGACGGCCCGTACGCCCTTCAGGTCGGCGTCGCCGTCGGCCACGATGCCGATGACCCTCCCGTCCACCGGCCAGGTGCGGCCGATCTGGGACAGGGCGGGGCTCGGCTCGACGTCCGCGAGCGGTTCCGTGGCGGCCGGGGCGGGGAGCCCGAGGCCGCTGGCGACCCCCTCGCACAGCTGCGGGTCGATGTTGGCGAGGACGGTCAACATCCTCTCCTTCACCGCCTGTTCGTAGCACTTGCCCAGTTCGAAGGTGTAGGCGGCGATGATGTGTTCGCGCTCGGTCGGCGTCATGCTCAGCCAGAAGATCCGCGGGTGGGAGAAGTGGTCGGCGAACGAGACGGGGGCCTCGCGGACCTTCCGCGCGGCGGGGACCTCGACGGGGGCTTCGATGAAGGCCCCGTCGTCCGCCCCGGCCAGGAACGGGCAGCCGCCGTCGAGGGAGTTGGGCCGGTAGGGCGCGGTTCCGGCGTGCACCGCCGTCTGGTGCATTCCGTCGCGGAACATGTCGTTGACGGGGGTGTGGGGGCGGTTGACGGGCAGCTGCGCGAAGTTGGGGCCGCCGAGCCTGCTGATCTGGGTGTCCAGGTAGGAGAACAGGCGTGCGGCGAGCAGCGGGTCGTCGGTGATGTCGATGCCGGGCACGAGGTGTCCGGGGTGGAAGGCGACCTGCTCGGTCTCGGCGAAGAAGTTGGTCGGGTTGGCGTTGAGGGTCATCAGACCGATGGGCCGCACCGGGGCGAGTTCCTCGGGCACGATCTTGGTGGGGTCGAGCAGGTCGATCCCCTCGAAGGTCTGCTCCGGGGTGTCGGGGAAGACCTGCACGCCGAGTTCCCACTGGGGGAACGCGCCCGCCTCGATCGCGTCGGCCAGGTCGCGGCGGTGGAAGTCGGGGTCCATGCCGTTGGTGAGCTGTGCTTCCTCCCAGACCAGGGAGTGGACGCCGAGCTTCGGCTTCCAGTGGAACTTCACCAGGGAGGTCGCGCCTTCGGCATTGGTCAGGCGGAAGGTGTGGACGCCGAAGCCCTCCATCATCCGGAAGGAGCGGGGGATGCCCCGGTCGGACATGTTCCACAGGGTGTGGTGGGTGGCCTCGGTGTGGAGGGACACGAAGTCCCAGAAGGTGTCGTGGGCGCTCTGCGCCTGGGGGATCTCACGGTCCGGGTGCGGCTTCGCGGCGTGCACGATGTCGGGGAACTTGATGCCGTCCTGGATGAAGAAGACCGGGATGTTGTTGCCGACCAGGTCGAACGTGCCCTCTTCGGTGTAGAACTTCGTCGCGAAACCGCGCGTGTCACGGACGGTGTCCGCGGAGCCGCGTGAGCCGAGGACGGTCGAGAAGCGCACGAAGACGGGCGTCTCCACGTCCTTCGCCAGGAACGCGGCTTTGGAGATCTTCGCGGCCGTGCCGTAGCCCCGGAAGACCCCGTGTGCGGCGGCCCCCCGCGCGTGGACCACCCGCTCGGGAATGCGCTCATGGTCGAAATGGGTGATCTTCTCCCGCAGGTGGTGGTCCTGGAGCAGCACCGGGCCGCGTGCGCCCGCCTTGAGGGAGTGGTCGCTGTCGTAGAGCCGGGTGCCCTGGGCGGTCGTCAGGTAGGCGCCGCCCTGCGCCACCGCCGCCTGGGGTGCGCCCGTGGGTTGTCCCGTCGGGCTGAAGGTGTCGGGGCCGTCCTGGTCGGGAGCGGGCGGCAGGGGCTCCTGGGGCCGGGTCGGCTCGGTCGCCTCCGGCGGCTCCGGCGCCGGCCTGCCGGGCGCGGGGCGCGGCTCGTCCTGCCTCCGGGGCCTGCCCTTGGCCGCCGTGGACTTCTGGGCCGCGCTCTTGCTCGCGTTCTTCCGGACCATGCCTGATCTCTCCTCCTGAGGGATTCCACGGCCTGCGAGTTCCCCGGCCGCCCCACCGGCCGACGTCCTTCGAGCCTCGTGCAACCCTCTCGTCTCGAATGCCATCCGGCATCCCGAGTACCCCCGCTTTGTCCAGAGACTCGTCTGAACAGGCGTTCTTGGCGCATACGGCCGGGTAGGGGCGGTGTGTGAACCAGTCGAACGCCTCTCCCCTCCCCAGCATCGACTCGCTGGACGAGCTCGCCGACGTCCTTGCCCGGGACCGCGGCCTGTACGTGCGGTGGTCGAGGGGGCCCGGTGTCGACCTGCCGGACGTGAGCAGTCGCGACGACCTCACCGGCGTCCCGCTTCCGGGCCTGTCGGCGAGCTCACTGGACGCGGAGCCCTGGTGGGGCGGGCGCCCCCTGCACACCTGGGCCGCGCGCCGCCTCTACGACTACTCCCACCTTCCCCGGGTCAAGGACCCCCGGGTGCGGCCCTGGCTTCTGCGTGGGCGTGAGGTCGGGCGCGGGCCCGACAACGAGCCCCTGGTCACGGAGGTGGAGCCCCTGGGCTGGATCGGTGACCGCGTCATCGAGGAAGCCGCGTCCGAGGTCGAGCGCCAGGCGAGCGGCTGGGGACCTCTGGACCGCCACGCCTGATCCACGCGACACGGCAGAACTGACTACCTGTTTTTGAAGCTATCACTTCTAAAACAGGTAGTAGACGGCTAGGGTCGGTGCCGCGGAAGAATCTCGCGACCACCGGGAGGGGCGATGACGCCGCTGAAGATCGGCTACCCGCTGCCGACGCGTGACCGGACCGTTCAAGACCGGCCACACGGACCCGGTTCGCGGCGGTCCAGTGCCTCTTCGCCGGCACGGCCCGGCAGGCCGCCGACCGTCTCGCCCGCTCCATCGGGGCGGGCGCCCTGGTGATCCGCCTGGCCACGGACGACCACGAGGCGGACCTGGAAGCGTCCGCCGACCACGTGCTGCCCCTGCTCCGCGAGGAGGAAGAATGACCACGTACGTGCTCGTCCACGGCGCCTGGCACGGCCCGTGGGCCTGGGACCGCATCGTCCCGCTGCTGCACGCCGCCGGCGCCCGCGCCCTCACCCCGAACCTCGGCACACCCGGCGACCACGGGCTCCACGACGACGCCCGGACCGTCCTCGCCGCCCTCGACGCCGTCCCGGCCGACGACGACGTCGTCCTGGTCGGCCACAGCTACGCGGGCCTCGTCGTCCGGGAGGCGGCCGACCAGGCCCGCCGTGCCGTCGACCACATCGTCCTCGTGGACGGCTGGGCGGGACCCGACGGCACGAGCCTGTTCGCCCTGGCCCCCGAAACCTTCGCCGGCGCGATGCGCGCGGCCGCCGCCGCGTCGCCCGACGGGCGCCTCGTACCGGCTCCGCCGCCGCACCTCTTCGGCATCGTCGACGCCACCGACGCGGCCCGGCTCGCGGCCCGCCTGGTCCCGCAGCCGCTGCGCACGTTCAGCGAGGCCACGCGGCTGAGCGGACGCGTCGACCGGATCCCCGGCACGGCCGTCCACTGCCGCCCGCAGGCCTTCGCGTTCGACCGCTTCGGCCGCGCGCTCGGCTACCGGACCCGTGCGCTCGACGGGCCGCACGACATCATGCTGACCGACCCGGAGCCGCTCGCCCGACTGCTCCTCGACATCCGCCGGACCGGGGATCCGACGGTGCAGGACCAGGAGGCCCGAAGTCTAGAGTGAGGCCGTGGAGCAGCGAACGTACAACCAGTACTGCGCGACCGCGCGCACCCTCGACCTCGTCGGCGAACGCTGGACCCTGCTGCTGATCCGCGAACTGCTCACCGGACCCAAGCGCTACAGCGACCTCCAGGCCGGCCTGCGCGGCCTCGGCACCGGCCTGCTCGCCACCCGGCTGAAGCACCTCGAACGCGAGGGCCTCGTCCACAAGGTCACCCTCCCGCCACCCGCCCGCACCCCCGCCTACGCCCTCACCGAGGCCGGCCAGGAGCTCGGACCGGCGGTGCTGGCCCTGGCCCGCTGGGGCCTGAAGTGGGCGATGGGCGAACGGCGCACGACCGACACCTTCCACCCCGGCTGGGCGGTGCTCGGCCTGCGCGCGTGCTTCGACGCGGAGGCCGCGGCCGGACTCCGCGCCGTGTACGAGTTCCGCGTCGGCGACGAGGTGTTCCACGCCCGGATCGACGACGGGACGATCGAGACCCTGCACGGTCCCGCCCGGCGCCCGGACGCGACGATCGAGATGAGCGAGGAGGTCCTCGTCGGCGTGACCGGGCAGAGCCGGACCCTGGCCGCGGCGATCGCGGACGGCGCCGCCTCGGCATCCGGCGACACCGAAGCCCTGCGCAGACTGAACGGCCTCTTCCGGCTCCCGTCCCCCCGCTCCCGCACATCGGACTGACCTTCCCGCCGACGTCCCGCGGAGCGCCGACGCGTGCGGAGGTTCTTCAAGGTCGACCTGGGGCCGACCAACCGGCCGAGCCGGTGTCAGCAGGTGCTCGGAGCGGACTTGCCGACTGGTGGATCTTCGCCAGGGTGCTCAGGAGGTGCCCGCGCTCGGTCTCGGTGAGGTCCGGTGACCTTCTCCTCCAGGGGGCGCCGTTCGGCCTCGATCGGCTCCTGCAGCGCGCGCCCCGCGTCCGTGGGCCAGAGCCGGACCAGGCGGTTGTCCCGGTCGTCACGGCGCCGGGTGATCAGCCCGGCGGCGGTCATCCGGTTCGCCGTCTTGACGACGGTGGGCGTCGTGACGTTCAGCGCGGCGGCGACCTCGCCGGGCGTGCGGCCGTCCTGTTTCCACAACGCCGCGAGCAGGCGGCCCTGTCCGAGGCGCACCCCATGGCGGCGCATCGCTCCTCGCTGCCGCCATCGGCCGCCACATCGAGGTCCGCGAGGCACTCGCACCGGCACAGGCCGTCCGCTCCCGCTTCCCCGACGGGGTGCCCCAAGGCGGGACCGGAAGCGGCTCTCCGGAACTCGGCCCGTTTACGGGTGTCGAGAACGGGCCGCTGGCTCCGTCCTCGGTATACCGGTGGCTTCAAAGGGCCGCGCACCACAGAGGGAGAACCGTCATGACGCTTCAGCGGATGGACAACGTCGGCATCGTCGTCGAAGACCTGGACGCCGCCGTCGCCTTCTTCACCGAACTGGGCATGGAGGTCGAAGGCAGGGCGCAGATCGAGGGTCTTTTCGCGGATCAGGCCGTCGGACTCGACGGAGTCCGCAGCGACATCGCGATGATGCGGACCCCGGACGGCCACGGCAAGCTGGAGCTCGCGCAGTACCGTACCCCCGCGGCGATCGGCGACGGATCGCACAACCCGCCGCCGAACACGCTGGGCCTGCACCGGGTCATGTTCGCCGTCGACGACATCGACGACACCCTCGCCCGCCTGCGCACCCATGGCGCCGAACTGATCGGCGAGGTGGCGCAGTACAAGGACATCTACCGCCTCTGCTACCTCCGCGGCCCTTCGGGCATCATCCTCGCCCTGGCCGAACAGATCAGCTGACGGCCCTTCGCGGCCGACCTCCGCGGTCAGCTCAGCGGCCCGTCGTTCACGGCATGTCGGGCATCTCGCACACCGGAGCGAGGTGGATCCCGAGCCCGCGGTGTACGACCCGGCCCGGGCTTCCGCACTCTCGTCGCACACGTCCACCGGACCCCTGCACATCAAGCGCAGGGGGTCTCACCGGGCGAGGTGCCCGAAGGGCCTCACCCCATCGGGCGACCCTCGCGCACAGTGACCGTCCCGGGCGTGCCCCGTTGGTCTGCTCATGAACAAGATCATCACAGCCCTGCTCGGCGCAGGCCTCCTCGCTGCCTCCCTCGTCCCCGCCGCGGTCGCCGTCGCACCGGCCCCACCCGCCTCACCCGCCGACCCCGCGACCCGCGACGCGCACATCGAGCTCACCGTCGCCCGTACCCAGGGAGAGACCGAGAACATCAGAGCCGTCTCCCTCGACTGCCCCGGCATGACCGGGAAGAACCACCCCTACACCAGCGAAGCCTGCGCGGACCTGCACACCGCCGACGGCGACTTCGACCGCCTCCCCGGCACGGACAGGGCCTCCTGCTCAAACGACGCCGTCACCGTGACAGCGACCGGCACCTACCGAGGCCGTGAAGTCCACTGGGCGCACACGTACGAGAACGACTGCGAGCGCCAGTTGGCGACCGGCCTCGTCTTCGAGTTCTGACCCCTCGTGCGGGGCAGCTTCCCGAAGGTGGCCGGATCACCGGCCGGTCTGTCCACCCTCTACCGCTGATGAGCAAGAACAGGCATAAGGTGGCGGGCGTGGACATGCGAACGGTCATTGAGGACCTGGTAGAAGAAGCCGAACGGCAGATCCGCGAGCAGACGTGGGTCCCGGCACCCGCCGACCGCACCGTCGCCGCGAAGGCCGCCGCCGACCTGCATGCCGCCGTCGGCACCCCGGAGGCCCAGCAGGCCCTGTCCGCGGTCGACCGGCTGGCATGCCTGCGGGAGGCACTCGCCGATCTGGCCATCGCCCTCGCTCACGTCCACGGACGCCTGGCCTGGTTCCTCGGCGCAGCCGTCACCGCACTCTCGCCGGTCCTGCACTGGCGCGCCCTGCCCGCCGAGGACGGCCCCACCTTCGGCGCCGTCCGCCCGACCCCCCAGCAGTACACGGAGGCCGAAGACGCGATCCGCCGGCTCCAGAGCACCCTCGCCGGCATCACCACCGCCTGACGCCACCCCGCTCAGCCGGAGAGCGACATGACCACCCGGACACGGATGCCGGCCATGACGGTCTCGCAGGCCGGGCGTCGCCCGCCCGGCCTACGGCGACGCCGAAGGACCAGAGGCCGTCCACGGCCCACCCTCGCCGAACTCGTCGCCGAAGCCGGGCCGTTGTGGCAGGAGCAGTATCAGGCCACTCTGACGTCGCGGCCACGGCGCCGGGCAGTGGGCCCCGACGCGAAGCACAAGCTCGTCTTCGTCGGCCGGCTGTCGGCCACCCTCGTCCCTCTTCGTCACGGCGTCGTCCACGCCGTGGCGGCGTGCTGGTTCGGTGTCGACCGCTCCGCGATCGGCTTCGCGGCCCGCCCGCCCGGTGCGGCGGCCTTCGGGCACTTCGGCGACCGGGGCGGACACAAGCCGTCCCCGTCGTCTCCTTGCGGACGACGGGACTGCCCACCGGACCGATCGGCCTGCCACCCGGCTACGCGACGCTCGCTCGACCACGCGAACGAGGCCCGGCCACCCTCACGGAGCCCGAACCCGTACTCGCCGGAACCCTCCTCGAACCCGCCCACGCATCCCCCACGGGGTGGGGCCGCCCTGCTCCGCCGCGCACGGATGCGGGCACGGACGAGTCGACGGGCCGGGGGCGGGTAGGCGGCGTGCATACGGAGGAGGCGGAACGGGTCCCGCCCCGGGGCGCATCCGTACCCCGCTCCTCCGACCTTCCGACCCTCCGACCGGACCGGAGGTCCCGGTGAACCGTCTCGATGCGATCGCCTACCGTCTCGCCCGGACCATCGCCCGCCGCCGGGGTTCCCGGCCCGCGCTGCACCCGCGGGGAATGGTGCTCACAGGGCGCCTTACGGTCCCAGGCCGCCCGCCTCCCTGGGGTGTGCCCTGGCGGCTCGACCGCCCGGGCTCCTATCGGGTCACGGCGCGTTGGTCCCGGGCCGCGGGGCTGCCGTATCCGCTGCCCGACGGGCTGGGACTCACGCTGCGGGTGGAGGACACCGAGGGTCCGGGGCGCCCCCTGGAGCTGCTGCCGACCACCAGCGGCCGCAGCGACGTCGCCCTGCTCCAGCAGCGCATCGGACTCACCCGCCCGAAGGATGTCCGGGCCAGCCGCGTCTCCACGCCCCACCGCGTCGGCCGGCTGCGCCACCCCCGGTACATGGGGCTGCGCGACGACAAGCGGCCCATCGACGTCATCCGTGAGCGAGGCACGCCATGACCACCGCCGACATCCGCGTGAGCGGCCGGACCGTCGAGATCAGACGGGCCGAGAAGGAGCTCTTCCCCGACGACGGCATCACCAAGGCCGACCTCGCCGACTACTACCGCCGGGTCGGTCCCCGCATCCTGCCGCACCTGCGCGGACGTCCGTTGATGCTCGAGCGGCATCCCGACGGCATCGGCGGCGGCCGCTTCATGCAGAAGGACACTCCCGACCACTTCCCGGACTGGATCCACCGCTGGGAACTGCCGAAGGCGGACGGCTCCGTCACCTACCCGGTCTGCGACGACGCGGCCACCCTGCTCTACCTGGCCGGCCAGGCGTGCATCACCCCGCACCGCTGGTTGTCCAAGGCCGACCGGCCCGACCACCCGGACCGGCTGGTCTTCGACCTCGATCCGTCCGGCGAGGACTTCGAACCGGTCAGGCAGGCCGCCGCCCTGCTGCACGAGGTGCTCGACGGGCTCGGTCTGCCCGCGGCCCTGATGACCACCGGATCCCGCGGCCTGCACGTCGTGGTTCCGCTCGACCGCCATGCCGGGTTCGACACCGTTCGCGCGTTCGCCCGCGACGTGGCCGAGCTGCTCGCCGACCGGCACCCGGAGCAGTTCACCACCGCCGCGCGCAAGCAGGCCCGCAAGGGGCGGCTCTACCTCGACGTCCAGCGCAACGCCTACGCTCAGACCGCCGTCACCCCCTACGCCGTCCGCGCCCTGCCCGGCGCCCCGGTCGCCACACCGCTGAGCTGGAGCGAACTGGACGATCCCGACCTCACCCCGCAGCGCTGGACGCTCGCCACCATCGACGAGCGCCTGGAGACCGACGACCCCTGGAAACACGAGCTGCGCCGCGGCCGCTCCGTGGAAGCGGCCCGTGGACGGCTGGAGAAGCTCTGAGATGCGATCGGGGCACGCGTCGTCCGGCTAGCCGAGAGCGTGCTCGTCGGTGCGCTCGGCGAACCGGGCTTCCGTACATGGGCCAGGCCCTCGGGCTGGAGCAGCCGCTTGTCACTGATGACCGGAATATCGGCGTCGGTGTCGGCCGATGGAGCTTGCCAGACCTGTGATCGCCAGGAGGGCGTCGTCTCTCAGCGTCCGCCCGACGGCGAGGTGGCGGTGTCGTTCAGGCAGCGGTCGAGCAGTGCGTGCATGCGGGGCACGGGGAGAGAGGGGTTGGCCGCCGCGCCCTCCGCGGTGCGCGAGTCGGCGAGGAGGGCATCCACGGCTTCCGGCGTCAAGCTCGGGTTGGCAGCGGCTGCCCGGCACACCGACTCGTCGGGGTCTTCCACCGGGGCCTCGGCCAGGGCGGGATCGGCTGCGGCCAGGGCCCGTACGTCGGGATCCGGGTGGTCGACGAGGTGGGCCCAGCCGGTGCGGGGGAACGCGGGCAGGGTCAGCAGGTGTGGTCGGTGCGTCGGGCGGGTGACGAAGACGTCCAGGAGGAGGTGGGGCGGAGCCAGCGGGTGGTGGCAGGCCAGCAGGATCCGTACCTCCTCGTCGTCATCCTGTGCGAGTGTCGCGGCGAGTTCCGCGGGTAGGCCGGGGAAGCGCGCCGCGACCCGGCGGAGCACCGGTTCCTCGGACGCCGCGCAGGCGGCGAACCAGTCCGGTGACGGCTCGCCGGTCGGCTCGGTGATCGGGCAGGTGCAGTCCGGGCCGTGTCCGATGACCCCGCGGATCGCCCAGTACTCGGCCCAGGTGCGGGGGAAGGGGTGGAGGCGTGCGCGCATCCGCACGTCCTCGTCCGGGTCTTCCCTCAGCTCCGCCACCAGGTCCGGTCCCAGGTCGGGTCGGGCGGCGACCAACTCGCGGATCTCCGGCTCGGGGTGGCGGGCGAGTCGGGCGACGGCGTCGGCCGGGGTGTGGGGGTTCCAGGTCAGGGGGTGCACCGTGCCGTCCGCGAAGCACTGCTCGACGAGCGCGGGGGACAGGGCGCACCTGCCGAACAGGAACGCCTTGCCGCGGGAGCCGTAGGACGGCAGCCTGGCCTCCACCCGTTCCGGATCCAGTACCCAGCTGTGCTCCTGCGCCGCCTTCCGTACTGCGGGGTCGGGGTCGTCGAGCAGGGCCTCCCGCTGCGCGGCGGTGAGCGACTGCCACTCCCGGGTGGCGTGTTCACGGAGCCCGAGGTGCTCGTGCCCGGCCATGGAGCGGTGGAAGGACAGAGGGATCTGCTGGGAGGAAAGGAGCTCCCCGACGATCTCGTTCGCGGTGAGCGTGCCGTCTTCGCCCCCGTCCCGGGCGGTCAGGAGGGTGACGAGGATGTCGTCCGGCAGCGGTCGGACCCATCGCGGGCGGAGATGGGCGGGGGTGCCGCCGGCGAGCCACCCGCGGACGATCCCCGACGGGTCCGTCGCCAAGGGGGCCAGTCGTACGGGGTCGATGTGCCGGTTCTGCGCGAGCGCGCGGCGGATCACCCTGTCCGGGTGGTTCAGGGCCGCGTCGATGACGGCGTCGGGCAGGCCACGACCCGCGCACATCAGCAGGCCGGCCTCACCGGCCGCTGGATCCACCAGGCGTATCAGGACGTCGGAGGGCGCGGCCGGATTGAAGGCGATGCCGCGCAGCCACGCTTCGTGCAGAGAGTCGGACACCGCGACATCCTGCCACCTCGCCTCCTGGACCGGGCCGTCCGACGGCTACCTCGCCGGCGCTTGCCGGCGTCTCCGTCCGCAGGGCTTTCGGACCATGTGGCGCGGGCCTTGCTCATCATGCGCACGCTGACCGTACGCGGCACAACGCCAGGCTCCGCATCCACCCCGCCGGGGTACGCACGACCTCCGGGGCAAGTCAGGCAACCGGACGTTGCGGAAACTCGGCCACATCGTCTTCCGTGCCCACAGGGTGTTCTCGCTCTTGGGCAACAGACGCTCTCGCTACTGACCGATGAAGCCGCCCTCTCAGAGACGCGTTCCCGGACGGCGCGCCCGTGTGCCCGGGGTGAGCCGGGCGGGAATGAAGAGCCGGACCCCGGGCAGTCGGATGGGGAAGGCGACCTCCTGAGCTGGGGTGAATATGGAAAGCGATGTACAGACCGGACCCCCGACGCACCTGTTCCCGGCCGACCCGTCGGCGCCCTGCCCAGGCCCCCTGCCTGCCCCGGCGCCGCCAGCAGCCCTTGAGCCCGGCTCCAGGCCGTCAGGAGCAGCCATGGGTACGCCGCCTGACGATCCGGTTCCGCCCAGTCCGACGCCGGTGCCGGGTCCTGGTCCGGGCCCTCAGCCGGGCCCTGTTCCCGGACCGGTGCCGGGCCCCGGCGGTCCGGATCCGGTACCGCCGACGCCTCCGCAGCCGGAACCGGATCCTCAGCCCGGAGGCCCTCGCCCGGAACCGGGACCGAGCCCAGGGCCCCTGCCAGGCCCTGTCCCCGCCCCGGAACCGGTCATCCGACCGGCCTGACCGGGCCGCTCAGGGCACGCCGTCCGTCCCGGAAGCCCGCCGTGAGCCGGGCCGGTCGGCACCGCGTCCTCCCCGCCCGGGAGCCGCGTGAGCTCCCCGTTCCATGAGTCGTTGCAAACGGCTGGACGTCTGGAACGCCCTCATGACATCGCGCGCCTGCCCGATGTCCACCTGTGTCGCCCGGGGGATCACCGCGCCGCACCGGCAAGGGCGGCGTGGTCGTCCATTCAGACGGGGTGGCCCGAATGCACCATGCCGGCCGGAGAACGGTGAGGACGAGTTCGGACACGGATCGTCCCGCCACGTGAGGTGTGCTCCGATGAGGGCGATGCGGGAGGCCCGCACGGGGCGGAGGCGTTAAGAAGGCGCCATGATTTCCGTGGGTACGGATCGTGGTAACGCGGACGGGGGCCTCCTTGTGTAGCTGGTTCCCGGGGCCCTGAGCATGGTGTGTGGAGGGCCGTGTACGCGCCGGCCGTGGTCGGTGTGTGCCCGATCACGCTGGGCGCGACTGCTGACACCCTGTGACCGGTTGAAATCGGATCGTGTTTCTTCGTCGTGGCTGTTGCGATCGATCTGTTCCGGCGCCCGTAACCTCTTGCCATGTAACAGCGCAGGTGAGGCGGCACGTTGACAGTGGCGAGCGAGGCGATGTTCGAACGAGTGCCCTCCACGGCGGCAGCTGGCCGCTCCCGACGCGACGGCACGGCTGGGCTCCGTGAATCCGGGGTGCCTGCTCCTGCGGAACGTCTCGGTTCCCATGCGTCAGACCTCCCCGTGTGCCCGTCGGCTTCTCCGCCGGTGCGCCGGCCGGTCACGGCCGACGCGTCAGGTGCCGTCCCCAGGGTGCTGCCGGGAGGTCGCATACTCGGTGGTCGCGTTGCCGCGAGTGCGGTGAGCGAGGCTCGTACGCAGGAGCAAGGAAGGTCGATGGGACACATGAAGGACGCGAACGGCCCGGCCGTGCCCGAGGTGGTGGACAGCCCCGCGCTTCGGCCGCAGCCGACCGGGCGGGTGGCGCGGTGGATGCTGCGCCACCAGGTGCAGCCCGTGGGGCCGGCGGCCGGTGAGGGACACACCGAGCCGCATGCCTGGTGGAAGGTGATGTGTCTGACCGGTGTCGACTACTTCTCCAGCCTCGCCTATGTGCCGGCCATCGCCGCGCTCGCGGCAGGCGCCGTATCCCCGCTGGCGACGCTGCTGATCGTGGCGCTGACCCTGCTCGGGATGCTGCCGATGTACCGGCGGGTGGCCAAGGAGAGCCCGCACGGTGCCGGGTCGGTGGCGATGCTGGAGGACCTGCTGCCGTTCTGGTGGGGCAAGCTGTTCGTCCTGGTCCTGCTCGGATTCGTCGCCACGTCGTGGATCATCACCATCACCCTGTCCACGGCGGACGCCTCCGTCCATGTGATGGAGAACCCTTTCTTTCCCGAGGCCCTGCACGGCCACGAGGTCGCTCTCACCGTGGGACTGCTCCTCGTCCTCGGAGGCGTCTTCCTGCTCGGCTTCAGCGAAGCCGTCAGCGTCGCCATCCCGTTGGTCGCGATCTTCCTGGCGCTCAACGCGGTCGTCATCGCCGTCGGCCTGGCCCACGTCATCACCACCCCCGGAGCCTTCTCCGCGTGGACGGACGCGTTCGTCGGGGACGGAGGAGGCTTCGGCGACCTGATGACGCCCGCACTCCTGGCCTTCCCGCTGCTCGTACTCGGCCTGTCCGGCTTCGAGACCGGCGTCAGCATGATGCCCCTGGTGTCGGCCGACGGCGCCGATGCCGAGGAACGGCTGCGCTCGCGCATCCGCAACACCCGCCGGCTGCTGACCACCGCCGCCCTCATCATGAGCGTCTACCTGCTCGCCTCCAGCTTCGTCACCACCGTCCTCATCCCCGCGGACGAGTTCAAGCCCGGCGGAGGGGCCAATGGCCGCGCCCTGGCCTGGCTCGCGCACGAGCACGTCGGGGAGGCGTTCGGCACCGTCTACGACATCAGCACCATCCTGATCCTGTGGTTCGCCGGCGCGTCCGCCATGGCGGGGCTCATCAACATCGTCCCCCGCTACCTGCCCGACTACGGCATGGCCCCCGAATGGGGGCGCGCGGTGCGGCCCGTGGTGCTCGTCTACACCGCCCTGTGCATCCTCATCACCATCGCCTTCGACGCCGACGTCGACGCCCAGGCCGGCGCGTACGCCACCGGCATCCTGGCCATGATGGTCTCCGGCGCCTTCGCCGTCACCGTCTCCGTCGCACGCGCCGGCCGCCGGGCGGTTGCCACCGGTTTCGCCCTGCTCACCCTCGTACTGCTCTACGCCCTGGTCTACAACATCGTCGACAAGCCCGACGGCATCACCATCTCCGGCTTCTTCATCGCCGGCATCATCCTCGTGTCCCTGATCTCCCGGGTGTCCCGCACCACGGAGCTGCGCGCCGACCGCATCGTCTTCGACGAGGCCGCCCGGCAGTTCATCGCCGACACGCTCGCCCACGACAACGCCATCAACATCATCGCCAACCGCCGCCAGGCCGGCGACAGCGCCGAGTACCGGGACAAGGAACGCGAGCAGCGCGGCGCCAACCCGGTCCCGGGCCGGGCCGATGTGCTGTTCCTGGAGATCGACGTGGTGGACCCGTCCGACTTCAGCGAGGTCCTCGCCGTCCACGGTGTGGAGGTCGACGGATACCGGATCCTGCGTGCCGAGGCCCCGGCCGCCCCGAACGCCATCGCCGCGGTCCTCCTCGCCCTGCGCGACACCACGGGCGTCCAGCCGCACTGCTACTTCGCCTGGGCCGAAGGCAGCCCCCTGAAGCACATGTTCCGCTATTTCCTCCTCGGCCGCGGCGACACCGCACCCGTCACCCGCGAGATCATCCGCAAACACGAACCCGACCCGGACCGCCGCCCTGGCATCCACGTCGGCGGCTGACCGAAGTGCTCCTGGTTCTCTGGTCCAGCGGCCGACCCGACCAGCAGGCCCGCTCCACGGAGTAACCGGGGCTCGGGTCGAGGAAGAGGGCGAACAGTTCACCGGACAGGTCGTAGTGCCGGTGGACGTTCGCCCCGGCACCGGCCCGGGTGCGCAGGTCCTACGGGCGCCTGCGGCGGACCCAGGCCCCGCGCATTCGGTGCAGCGGCGCGTCGCGGGGGACGGCAGCCCGACGGGGGAGCGAGGCGGCGTGGCAGCGGCGCCGGTTTGATCGTCAGGTCTTCGTGGCGGACGCGTGTACGGAGGGGGCCACGCTCCCTCCTCCTTCAGGCTTACCTACCTCTATCGAGTGAACCCTCCTGCCTGGCGGCTCCTCACGGAGAGACCGCACAGAGGGCCGCCGCCCGGAGGGGGCGCCCGGGCGGGCTTTCCAGGCGGTCGGTGGCGGGGCCGGTCCCGCGTCACGGCCGAGCCGAGAGCGACGAGACCCGCGATGCCCGGCTTGTGGGCCTGGGCCGCCGCGTTGCCGGAGTCGGGCTCGAAGACGAACCCCGGAGAGATCTACAAGAGCGCCCCGTGTTCCGAATGCACTAGCTCAAGTGGCGTGTACGGGGAGGGCGGCTGACGGTGGGCCATGTCGTTGCGCGTGAGAAGCCGACAGAGGGTCAGCCCGCGCAGCGGACGGAAGGAACCCATCGATGCGCTCTGCCCGCATTCTCTTCGCCGCCACAGCCACCGCCGCCACCCTGGCCATCACCGCCCCCGGCGCGTACGCGCTCACCACGGGCGAGGAGTGGTCCAAGGACGACTCCTCCCACAGCCAGGAGAAGGACCACGGCAAGCCGCACGGCGGCATGCACACCGGCTCCGGCGCCCTGTCCCTCTCCAGCGGCGACGAGTGGTCCAAGGACAAGGACCACGACAAGGACAAGGGCAAGGACCAGGAGAAGGACCACGACAAGGGCGAGAAGGACCACGGCAAGCCGCACGGCGGCATGCACACCGGCGGCGGCGCTCTCACGCTGGTGAACGCCGACGACTGGTCCAAGACCGACTCCGA
>NZ_JBEXSZ010000145.1:0-20725 GCF_040613865.1 Streptomyces sp. NPDC006197
GGTTCCGCCGGTGACGGTGGTCGGGTCGTTGTCGGAGGCCGACGGGCTGCCGCCGCCGGAGACGGTGGCCGTGTTGCTGAAGGTGCAGGGCGCGCCGGTGGTCACGTTGGTGGTGACGGTGATCGTGGGGTAGCCGGCGCCTGCCGCCAGCGCGTCGCTGCGTGTGCAGGTCACGGTCTGCCCGGAGATGGAGCAGTTCCAGCCGGTTCCGGACGCGGCGGTGGGGGTGACGCCGGTGGGCAGGGTGTCCGTGACCGTGACCGTGCCACTGGTCGGGCCGGCGTTGGCGGCGTTGGCTACATCGATCGCGTAGGTGCCGGTCCCGCCCTGGGTGAAGTTACCCGTGTGGGACTTGTTGACGGACAGAGCGGGGTTCTGAGCGGGGGTGCAGGTCCCGCCGGTGACGGTGGTCTCGTCGCTGTCTGAAACTGAGGCGCTGCCGCCGCCGGAGACGGTGGCCGTGTTGCCGAAAGTGCAGGCGTCACTGGCGGCGACGTTGGCGGTGACGGTGATCGGAGGGTAGCTGGCGCCTGCCGCCAGCGCGTCGTTGCGAGTGCAGGTTGCCGTCTGCCCGGAGACGGAGCAGTCCCAGCCGGCTCCGGACGCAGCCGTGGGGGTGATGCCCTCGGGCATGTTGTCCGTGACGGTGACCGTGCCGCTGGTCGGCTGGGCGTTGGCGGCGTTGGACACAGAGATTGTGTAGGTCGCAGTTCCGCCCTGGGTGACGTTGCCGGTGTGCGACTTGCTGATGGACAAGAGCGGGTTCTGACCGGGCGCGCATTCTCCACCGGTGATGGTGGTGGGGTCCGCGGCCCCGGTAATCCGGTCTCTGTTGGCGTCGAGGAGTTCCACGGTGTTGGTGACGGAGCACGGCGAGTCGGGGAGCACATCGACGCGGAGGATGAAGGTGTGCGTGGAGTCCGGAAGAATCGGCCCCGAATTCACGCACTCGAAGTACGTGGAGTTCGGTTCGATCTGGCAGGACCATCCGGCGGGAGCGACAACGTCATGCGCGAGAATCCCGGTGGGCAGGGTCTCGGAGAGGGTTACCTGGTCGTTGTACGCCTCCGTGCCGGTGTTGGTCACTGTGATGGTGTAATCGCCGCTTCCCCCGCGGGGGAAGGTGGGCTCGTTGTGGGTCTTAGTGACCTCCAGCTGTGGCCCCTGCGCATATGCAGGGGTGATGCCGACGGCGAACGGCAGTGCGATGCCGAGCCCCGCGAGGGTGAGAAGGGAGGACATCCTCCACTTCAACCCTTGATTGCCCATGGTGTTCTCCTGCTCTGTGCATATCCGCTGCGCTATTCATGGGGGATGCGTCGATGCGCCGCGGATCTGGTTCGGGACTGCTGAACGGACAACGCCTCGGAGTGCGGCCGGCTACGGAGCGAACGCCTGACTCACCTGATTGCCCCAGCAGTAGCACCGGCGGGAGGTGATCCGGCGCTCCTTTTGACCCGGCGAGCGGGACCGGCTGTGCGGACCGTGCGCGCAGGACGCCGCCGACCAGGCCGAAGCCGAACACGTCGCGCACCGCCAAGCCGAACGGCGCACCGCCGAGGACACGGCGGCTGCGGCCGCCGCGCGAGAAGCCGCCGCCCGCGCCGAGCTTGCCGCCCAGGAAGCCGAGGACGAAGCCCGGCTCAGCGCCCGCGAACGCGGCGAACGACGCGTCGCCCGGATGATCCTCGCCGCCCACGCCGAACTTCCGGCCGACCAGCGGCCTGCTCACCCGGACATGTACGCGGTCTCGCTCGACGAGATCGCCACCCAGCTCAACATCTCCAAGACGGCAGCCGGCGACCGCCGCCAGGCCGCCGACGAACTCATCCGCTCCGGCTACCGCGGACGATGATCACCCACATCGGGCCTACTTCTCGTTTCCGTCCGGCGCGTGGGCCGGGAGGTTTCGCAGGCGGGTCAGGACGGCACGGCAGGTGTGATCGACCTCGAGGTCGAAAGCGACGGTGCCTGACCACCGCTGGTCGCCGCGATGGGGTTGCTCAAGGGCTGCCTGGATCTGGGGCAGGGCGGGGCGTGCGGCCGGGCCCATGCGGTCCAGGCAGGCGACGACGTCGCGTGCGGTGGAATCGTTGTCCTTCCAGGCGGCCAGCAGCGCCGGCACAACGGTGCCGGCCTCGCTCGTGCCGGCTATGTCCCACAGGGCTGAGGCGACGTGGACGAGGGTCCACGAGTCGTTCAGCACGGCCGAGCCGTTCTGCTCGTTGCGTGCGTTCTGCTCGACCCGCTCGCTCAGGATCTGCCGCAGGCGTGGCAGTACTGCTGCGGAGCCCGGGCCGATCCGGCCGGCGAGGTCGATCGCGTCGAAGTTCCGGTGGTCGTCAAGGAGGCGTTCCAGCAGCGGCACGACGTTCTCGGGACGGCGTTCGAGTTCCCAGACGGCGCCCGCCGCGGCGGTGCGGAGGGAGAGGTCGTCCGCGTCGGTGAGGGGGCGGACGACGTCCAGGGCGGATGCGGCGCGGGGACCGAACGACGCGAGTGCCTTCAGGACAGGCTCCGCGGTGCGTTCTTGCTGGTGCCGGACGGCGGCTTGGACGGTCTCGGTGAGTGCGGGTACGGCTGCCGGATCTCCGAGCTTGGCGAGGGCGGAGGCGAGCGTCTCAGGGCTGACATCGGGCCATTCCCGGGAGCGGTCGACGCCGGCGAGGCGGCGGATCAGCCGGGGCGTGAGTTCCGCGGCGCACTGGGGCAGATGGCCGACCGCGCCCAGGGCGCGCCAGGCATCGGTGTCGGTGTCCAGCGCGGTCAGCAGGCTGGGCAGGGCACGCTCGTCCTTGAGCCCGGCCAGCGCCACGACCGCCTGCTGATGGGCACGGCGCACGGCACGGTGCCCACTGGCCCACGCATCCGGCCGGTGGGCGGTGACGTAGGCGGCGAGGGCTTCGCGGGCCGGTTCGGCGAGGGAGTGGAGGGAGGCGAGCGCCTCGGCCGCGGCCGCAGCAGTGTAGGCATCGTCCGGCAGCAGGCAGTCGCCGATGAGCCGCACCAAAGCGGTGTGACCGCCCCGCAACGAGGTGATCAGACTGCGTGCCATGTCGATGGCGTCGTACCGGGTGCCCGGATCCGGGCTGCGCAGCTGCTCGGCGAGCAGAGCCGTTCGGTCCTCGAGACGGGTGCCCAGGGCCGTGTGGAAGGCCATCAGCAAGGGGGTGGTGGCAGCGTGGACGCGTCCGTGCCGTTCGAGGTCGGCGAAGGCGGCCGCGATGTGCCCGGGGACGTTCGGTTCGGGTTCGGGCTCGGCCTCGCACGCACACGGGCGGGACGGCTCCGGGCCACTCTGAGCCTCGTCCTCCTTGGGCCGGGGCGCGGGGGTGATCTGGCGGAGCAGTTCGATCGCGGTTGGCGCCGTCTGGTCGTCGATGGCGTCGGGAACGCAGCGGGCCCGGTGGACGAGGGCCGCCAGTCGGGTGTCCGGATCGGTCGTATCGCTGTCGGCCAACGCGTCCAGCCACGCCCGCGCCGGCGTAACAGCCGCAGGCAGGCGAAGCGCCAGGTCGGCCATCGTCCGCACCACCAGTCCTCGCTCAGCAGCCCCGCTCTCTCCCACGAGGCGGTCTTGCAGGAGCGCCACCGCCCGTTCGGCGTCGTCCAGGAAGAGCCCCAGGCCCTCGATCGAGGCCCTGCGTACCCGTGGGTCGGGGTCGCAGGCATAGGCGACGAAGGCGTCAGCGTGCTCGCGCATCAGGCGTGCGGTGTCCGGGTAGATCGTGGACTCTTCACCATCTTCGCCCCAGATGACGGCGTAGATCTCTTCGGCGTCGACCGCTTCCCGCCCGATGCCGAGCAGTAGCGCGACGACTTCCCCGCGGTCAGGAGTCGCAGGGTCGTGGGCCATGGCGAACAGGAACGGCAGGCTGGCCACCGTGCTCGAATACACGCTCCCTTGATGCAGCGCTGCACTGTAGAAATTGCCGAACGCCTTCTCCCGTACGTCAGGGTCGGGCGAGACCATGTCGCGCAGCCATCCCGGCACGTCGTCGGCGGCTCCGTAGGCGTGCCCCAAGGACGCCCAGTCGATGCTCTCCAAGTCGTTGATCATGACTGGCACTATGCCGGGCAGCACTGACACCTTCGACGGAATCGATCACGACGCCCGGACCGCGACAGGTGCAAAGCCAAAGCGGTGGGCGCCGGCTCTCGGCGAGATCGCACCTTTGGAATGACGCTCCCTGCCAGCTGAACAGATCCCATGGAGCCCTGCCCGTCGTGAGGTGCACGCCAATGACCAAGGCGCTGCCGCCTCCCTGATTGCCGTCACCGCCCGCTCCAATCGGGGCAAGGCTGACCAGGCCCCTGCCCAGTGGCTTCCTCCGGCTCCGAGCTCTCTGTGCCGGTACGCCACCGAGTGGACCGCCACCAAGCTCCGCTGGAACCTCAGCATCGACCCGGCCGAGGCCGACGCCCACCAGACGCTTGCCGAGGGCTGCCCGGGTGCGCTCGTCGACTACTAGGGCCTGTCCGGCGGCTCATCGGCCCGCGGCAGGTGAGCCCGGGCAATGATCCACCGGACGCGACTGGGAAGAGGGGCGTCACGCCATGGAGAACTTGGCGACGTACTCGTCGAAGGGCTCGATGCCGACTTCCGCACGGAGCTCGTTCATGCGCTCGGGCTCTTCGCAGGGCCACGGAACCGGTGACCCGTCCTTCACGCCGGCGATCTGAGTGCCGAAGACCTGCTTGCGGCCCTCATTGACCAGCGTGCGGTCGCGCAGAAAGGCCAGCTCGCGCGGGCTGGCCGAGCCTGCCGAGACCGCCTGCTGCATCAAATGGAGGGCACGACGCTGAACGTCGAGCTGCCGGTCGGCGTGCTGAGCGATCAGCCATGCCGCCCGTGCGGCCTCCTCGCCGACCAGTTCCGCCGTCGGCCAGCCGTACTCGTCCATGATCTCGCCGAGCCGGTCACCGTGCCGGGCGGTCAGCCGTCGCCACGCCAGCTGGTCGGCGGGGTCATCGCTGTTCGCGCGGACCGCGGACTGGTGATCGGCCGCAGCCATGTCCGTGAGTTCCACCGCCAGCGCGGCAACGTCGTGCGCAACTCTCAACTCCCAGGTCAGATCCGTGCTTTGTGTCCGCCCGCAAGCCTAGAGGTGCAAATCGGATGTAAAGATCATTCCGGAGAACGGTGACAGGCGCCTCGCCGCACAGGGATAATGGATCTACCCCCGGAGCCAGAGCCGGATCGCTGCGACGGTCACGGTGCCCTGGAAGACATAGGCCCGCTTGTCGAGCCTCGTGGCCACGGCCCGGAAGTTCTTGAGTGCGTTGATCGTCCGCTCGACTTCGTTTCTGCGCTTGTAGGCCGTCCTGTCGAAGCCTGCGGGCCGTCCGCCCTTGCTGCCGCGGCGCTGGCGGTTTGCCCGCTGGTTCTTCGGCCCGGGGATGGTGTGCTTGATCTGCCGTCTGCGCAGGTAGTGGCGGTTACGCCGGGGGAATAGGCCTTGTCGCCGCCGAGGTGGTCAGGTCGGGTGCGGGGGCGTCCGCCGCCGAGCCGGCCGACGCGGATGCGTTCCATGACGGGGATGAGCTGCGGGGCGTCGCCCCACTGGCCCGGGGCGATCAGCAGGGCCAGGGGGCGGCGCCCGCCCTCTCCTGCGAGGTGAATCTTGCAGGTGAGGCCGCCCCGGGAACGTCCGAGTCCCTCGTCGGGGCGGTGCTGCCGGGGCATGTGTCTTTTCCCGGCGCCCGCGGTGGCTTCTTGCGTGCTCCGGCGGCGTGCTGGTGGGCCCGGCAGGTGGTGGAGTCCACGCTCACCATGGACCAGTCGATGCGGCCCTGGGCATCCGCGTCGGCCAGGACGGCTGCGTAGATCTTGTCCCACATGCCGTCCGCCGACCAGTGTCTGTGCCTCTCGTACACGGTCTTCCACTTGCCGAACCGTGCAGGCAGATCTCGCCACGGCACCCCAGTCCGGTTCCGGTACAGGATGCCGTTGATGATCCTGCGGTGACTGGCCCAACGCCCACCGCGCTGCCCGGACTTGGGCAGATGCGGCTTCAGCCGGGCCCATCCCTCGTTCGTGAGATCTCCACGCCCTATGGACACGCCAACGAGCCCGGAGCGTGAGAAGTCACATGATCCGCCGGACAGGCCCTAACCCGCCCCATAGCGAAGGACAGCCCATGCAGGCGGGGGCTGACGAACCGACCCGTCCGGCCGCGCTGTGGTCGGGCCGGGCGGTCAGCGGTCGTACGTCCGCTAGCCGAGGTCGCCGGGGACCGGCTGCTGCCCCGGCGCCTGGCCTGCCGGAGTGGGCCACGACGGCGGCTGCGGGATCGCCGGCCGCACCGGGGCGGGCATCAGCGCCTGCAGCGCCCGCTGGAGGTCACCATGTGCTCCGCCCGGGCGTCGAGCTGCGCCCGCAGGTGGGTCGCTTCGCTCTCCGCGAGTGCCTGGCCGTGCCGGGCCTCGGCGAGCTCCAGGGCGTGCTGATGGCGCAGCCGTTCGAGCTCCGTCCGCAGCTCGGCGGCCGTCCCGGTGACCGGCTCCTCGGAGCTGCTACCTGCCGGGGAGGGCGGGGCGTCGGGAGGGGCGGGGGCGTTCAGGGTGAACCCGGCGGCAAGGAGTGCCTCGACCGGGATCAGCCAGCCACGCTCCGGGTCCTCCACCGACCTGGGCAGCAGCCCGGCCTCACGGCGCCGGCGGATCGTGGAGCGGCTGACCCCGCACGCGGCGGCGGCCTCACGCTGGTTCAGCATCGGACGAGACGTGCTCATCCCTCCATCATCGCCGTAACCCTGTACGCCGTGGACCCCGCCCCTCGCAGGCTGCAAACTTCCAGAGCTACCGGTGACCGACCAGATCGCCTCCGCCTTCATCCCTTATCGCATCACCCGATCGGGGGTTTCTCCGCTCCCTCAGGTCTGTAGCTGGTCCCTCACCGCAGTTTCACGGCAGAATCGTGGGCGGCCCTCCCCGGTGGGCCGGCATCCGCAGGGCGCTCTCTGACCAGACGCCCCGCCCCGCGCGCTGGCGGATGCGAAGGAGCCAGGCCCCGACCGGCAGACACGCACCACACCACGAGACGTGCTCACACCTGCCTGTGCGCACCGGGGTCGGACGGTACGCATATCAGGAACCCTGGTGAGCCACGGAGACACCCTCACGCAGAAGGCCCGCTACCACTCCCGCTGTACCGGCATCGGGCACCAGGCTAGCCTTCAGCACCTCCAAACCGCCCACGGGCAAGAACCGGTGCCCGCCGCGAACCGGGACCAGGCCCGCTTGGAGGCCGCCGTGTTCGAGCGCCTGGGCGGCACCATCGACTACTGCGCCCACCCCGCCGGCGTCGCCCACGTCCGTCCGAGCGCAGACCACTTGGTTGTCGAGGTGGACCGCAGACTCGGCCCCAAGCACTCCCTGCCGAGGCACTGCCTCGAGGCCCTCCTGCCCACCCAATACACAGGACCCGACGAGGAAGAAGAGCTGACACCAGGAGGTATCGCCGGTGTCCGGCTCCTCGAAATCGACTCCAGCGGCCTCCACCTCAGCCTCGCCGGTACCAATGCTCGCGTCACCCTCACCGGACCGCCCCTCGCGTGGTGGCGGAACACCCTCACCCGTCGCCGGTCCTCCTGCCGTGATGACAACCGCGTCCCCCTGCGGGACGCGCCCACGCTGACCCCATTCGAAGCCACCTACCTCGCCGCCAACTCCACCTGGTGGAAGGAGCAAGCAGACAGGGCCTGGATCGCAAGCGGTCTGCTCCGCCGGATCGCCCTCTTCCACACGGTGACCAAGCCGTTCCGCATCCGGTACTGGCGGCACGGTCTGGGCTGGAAGTTCGAACTGCGCTACGAACACGGCGTCCCGGTGAACCACGACCAGCTCATCAAGCACCTGACCGATCCGAGGTGGGGACTGGCGATCCAGAGCACCCGCGACCACTGCGAATGCAAGCAATGCGACTGCGACGGGGGAGCGGAACGAAACTGCTGGTTCACCCTCGACACAGGCGGCGGCCGCCGCGACGAGATCATGCTCCACTTCAGGCGCACCCGCGCCAGCTACGACATCACGCGCGAGTACGGACGGCTGGTCGCAGCAGGCGCTGCGCCCGACTGGCTTGCACAGGCCCTGCCAGCTCATCACCGCAGCCCGGCAACCTAGGGGTCAGCGCCGAGACTCCGGCCTCGTACGGACGTGTCGCCCTCAGGGCCGGGCCAGGATCTCGTGGGTCCCGATACGGCGCCAGACGATGTGCTGTTCGCCGGCGATCCTCGCTCGGCCGTAGGACCACGTGGCACGCCCGTCCGGCGCCCAGGTGAGCTCGTAGATCCCTGAGGCGACGCGGACTCCCTTGATCCGCAGTCCGGGGCGGAAGGGACATCCGGTGCGCAGGTCGGGGATGAATGCCTTGAAGATGGCGCGGCGGAAGCGTTGGCGCTGGGCGAGGGGTGGGGCGGTCCAGGTCGGCAGTGAAGCGTGGCGTGGTCTCGTACGTGGGCACGGTGTTCCTCCGGACAGCACGACGAAGCCCCCGGCCGAGGTGGCCGGGGGCGGTAGGTGTCGGTTCGAGGTAGAGCTGTGGCTACCTGATGCGGAACGGGCTCCTTCGTGAGGTGAGGACCTGGCGGCGTTGGGTGCGAGGCGTTCGGACGGTGTCCTTACATGAAGCCGTAGAGAGTCGTCATCGCCTCCTTCCACTGCTGAAGCCGGATGGCCTCACACGTGGAGCAGCTGCGACCGATGACCCGTTCGTTGGGAAAGGGGAACTGCCCGTTGGGTATCTGCCGCACGGTCAGGAACAGCAGGGCGTGGCAGAGGGGGCAGGGGTCTCCGTACCTGTGCTTGTTCATGCGCGGGAGAGTGCACACCCCTACGGGTTACTGTCTCGTGCTCGTCGACCTTCTTCTTGACGACCGCTCCTGGGTCCCGTACTCGGTGAGGTACTGGTGGCCGCGCAGCATTTGCCTGGCATTGAAGAGGGGTGCGGGTACGACGGACAGCGCCCGCCCTACGGTGATAGGGCTCCTTGAAAATGGCTCTGGCCGCGATTCCGTGAAGGTCTGCGGATCAGCTGCCCCTGTCTGTGAACCCCAGGAGTCCGGATTCCGGTACCTCGGCGTCACGACCGGCCTGGATGAGCGAGGTGTTCCGTAGGACCGGCGAAGGACAGGAACAGTGTCCGGGTGGTCAGCTGCCACACGCCGTCCACTCTGCGGAACGTGTCTTCGTAATGCCCCACTTGCGCGGGGGGCCGGGGCGGCACCATGCCCTCGGAGTAACCGTCGACCCGGTAGGTGGCGAAGTAGGTGGTGGCAGTGGCCGTCTCCGCGGAGGTCACGGTGACCAGGATGTTGGTGCACATACGACGCGACAGCCGATCGGCGGGCCGACCGCCGAAGTAGTCACGAAGGGCATCGCGGCCCGCTATGCGGCGCTCACCAGCCGGCCATTGCCACACCCCGTCAGGCGTGAACAAGTCCGCCACCGAGCTCGGGTCTCCGAGGTCGAGCCGGTGGACGAACTCGACGATCAGCCGTTCACAGGCCCGCTCGGCGATCAGGCGTTCCATCGGCTCGAGAGTGTCATCAGTCATGATCGACTGATAGCAGACCGCTCGTGGGAGCGGGACGCTTTCCGGTGGGCATCCACGATGCCCCCTTCACGGAATTCCGGTCAGACCCCTGAAAATCCCCACCCCCTGTTCTGGGGGCCCCACACCTGCTCGATGGATCTCCCCATCCATACGAGGCCTGACCTGGGACGGGACGACACAAGGGGGTGGCCGCCTGGTCGACGGACGGCTCCAGGTGGTTCTGGCCAAGTTCCGGTTCTGGCTCACACTCTGCGACAGCGTGCCCGTGAGCGACGGTCTCGCACCGCTCCTGCCGTCCTCAGCACAGCCAGGGGCCTGAGTGTCGTGGTGGTTCAGGCTACGTCGCGTTCTGGCTGGCGCCGCTGTCCCCAACCAGCGTCGGTGAACTTTCGGGCGTCTTCTCTCGGAAGGTGTCCAGTCCCGCGGCACGTTCGTGATGCGGCAACCGCGACATCTTGGATACCAGCGCCCACATCTCGCGTTCACGGGACAACTCGCCCGGTAGAAGGAGGCCGAGGGATTCGGCGAGCGGTTTACGTCCTGTGTTCACGAGTGCTCTCACAGCCGCAGACCATTCGTCGGTTGCCGACACGGCCGCGCGGTACCACACCGGAATCAGCAAGCCTGGCACGGCAATGGCCGTGATCAGCAGCGGGATATCGGGTCCAGCCGTGGCCAGGGCTGCTGCCGCGCAGAGGGCGACGGCGCAGTGGCCGTAGAGCAGCGCCACGAAGAAGTCGACATTCGCGCGGGCGAGATCGACCTGTCGGCGGACCTGCTCCGGCGCGTTCCCGGTCAGTTCGTTCCACATCACCTGGGTGTCGAGGCGGAACCGGTCGTAGCCGTACTCCTCGAAGCGCCGGATGGCATTGCCCAGCTTCGTGGGTGCCAACTGCGCGTCGTCGACGGGGTAGCGAGCGAGGCGTTCTCGGAGCAGCGCACGTTGCACAGCCGTACGCCGCCGGTCCTTGCGGGCGGACCGAGCGATCCGCGGATTGGCCCGCAAGGCCGTCAACCGGGCGGCGCCATCCTGTGCCAGCCGGCCCTCCCGCTCCTGGCGCTCCAGCCTGATCAGCGCGAGGCGGTCCTGCAGATCCTGCTTCGCCTGCCGCCGGCGAGCGCACCCGTACGCGTAGAGCGCGTTCGGCCAGAGGGCGTAACCCTCCAGCACGCGGTAGAGAGGGTTCTGCAGGGCGCAGAGCGCCAGCCCTAGGAGCACCGAAACGCCCAGCACTCCGGCAGACAGATGAGTAACGCCCTCGGACCACAGCCTCACGGACCCCGAGGTGCCCCGCAGACTTGGCCAGACAGCCACCATGAAGAGGCTCACGTTCAACGCGGTCGGCAAGAGCCATCCCACCAGCACCGTCCACGCGCCGCCGAGAGCGCTCCTGGCGATGTCACCCACGCGTCACCACTCGTCGTCATCGTCGCCGAAAGGTGGCCCGGGCGGTGTCCCCGCATCAGGCGAGGGCGGGGCCGGCCTGGATGCCGCCGATGGCCGCCGCTGCGCCGGTGCCCCGTAGCCAGGGCTCGCGAAAGACCGCAACTCGGCCACGAACTCCTGGCCCGAGGCATAGCGATCCTCAGGAGACTTGGCCAGCGCCTTGGCCATCACAGCATCGACACCAGGCTCGATTTCGGGACGTGCCGGGGAGAGAGCAGGTGGCGGCTCGTACAGGTGTGCCCACGCCAGCGTCATGTCGGCATCGCGCTGGAACGGCGGCCTTCCGGCAAGGGCTTCGTAGACGACGCAGGCCAGGCTGTACTGATCGCTCCGGCCGTCTACAAGACGGCCGGAGATCTGCTCCGGTGCCATGTAGTCGAGCGTGCCGACGAACTGGCCCACCGTCGTGAAGCCCGTGAGGGACAGCGACTTGTTCGACATCCCGAAGTCGGTGACGTAGGCGCGCTCGGGGTGATCACTGTCGGTTCCCGCAGCGACCAGGATGTTGCTGGGCTTGACGTCCCGGTGCACCAGGCCGTGCGCATGGGCCGCATCGAGCGCCGAGGCCACCTGGGCGGCGATACGCAGGGCGGTCGGTACCGGCAGCGGGCCGTCCCGGTCCAGCAGCGCCCGCAGGTCGAGGCCGGGGACATACTGCATGGCGATGTACAAGACGCCGTCGGTCTCGCCCGCTTCGAAGATCGGCACGATATGCGGGTGATCGATCGAGGCGGCGACCCGCGACTCGTGCGCGAAGCGTTTGCGGAAGGTGTCGTCGCGGGCCAGCTCCGGGGCGAGTAGCTTCAGAGCGACCACCCGGTCCAGCCGCAGATCCTTCGCGAGGTAGACGAGGGACCTGGCCCCACGGCCGATTTCGCGCTCCACCTGATAGCCCGCGATCCGTTTTCCGATCAATCCGCCACCACCCTTTCGTCGGAGGCCGCTTCAGGTCGCCTCGGAGGTCGTCACCGCAGCATCGAAACCCTCGCTAAGGGAAGACGGCTGGCCCAGTGAGTCACTCCTCCGCGCCCGACTCCAACCAAATGGGCTCGTGTTTGGCTGCTGGGGCATTGGGGCCTGGCGTGTAGCGCTTCGGTCAGAAGAGGTTCTTTCCCAGCGCGTAGCGCGCCGCGGTAGAGATCCTTGACGACTCGACACGGTTCGCTTACTCCGTGAGCGGGATGGCCCCCGACGGCCCGAGCCGCACGCTGAAACTCCCCACTTCGTTGAGCACCAGAGCGAGTGAGGCGAAGGGCGAGACTGGCCGTTTTCAAGAATCCCCATCAACGGGCCCAGCCTCGAGGTCGTGGCCCGTCGCGCGGGCCTGGCGGTGAGGGTTTGGTGAACCCTCCCGCCCGGCGGGATCGGCCCTTTCGAGCCGGGCTGTGCCGGGTGTGGCCTGTTGCGATGTTGAGTGCAGCGAAGATCACCCGGCGCAACGTGTGGCGCTACTACATACGCGGTGTGGCGTTCGGAGACGGATGCCGCCCGGTCGGCCGGCCGCTGAAGGACGCCCAGCAGTTGGCGGGGCTGCCGCCGGGCCGGTGGATGGGCCTGGGCCTGGCCGCGCTCGGGCTGAACGCGGGCTCGGTGGTCAGCGAGCGGGAGCTGGAGCTGCTGTACGGAGAGCTCCGGCGTCCGGACGCCGACCGGATCGAGCGCGAGCGCCTGGCCGACGGCGACAGTCCGCAGGAAGCGCGGCGGGCCACGGTCCTGGGGCGGCCGCTCGACGAGATCGAGCGGCGGGGCGCGATCCCGCTGCTCGCCTTCGACTTCACCTTCCGGGCGCAGGAGTCCCTGATCGTGCTGTGGGCACTGGGGGACGAGACGGTGCGGCGGGTCATCGAGACGGCACACGACCGGGCGATCGAGACGACGCTGCGGTGGCTGGAGGAGGAGGTCGCGGAGGTCCGCTGGTCCTCTGGCCGCGAGCGAGCCAAACCGCCGGGGCTGGTCGTCGCGGCCTTCAGGCACTTCGAGAACCGAGACGGGTTCCCCTTGCTCCATACGCACTGCTTGATCCTGAACCGGGCCCAGCGCCCGGACGGTTCCTGGTACGCCCTGGACACCCGGCGTCTGCTGCGCAACGTCGTCGCGGCCGGCACCCTCTACACCCTGGCGATGACCACCGAGGTCTGCGAGGAGCTCGGCCTGGCGACGGTGCCCTGTGAGGTGACGCCGGGCCTGCCCCGTGATGGAGGTCGCCGGCGTCGACCAGGAGCTCATTGACTGGTCCTCCACCCGCCGCCAGCGCATCGAGCAGGCTCTGGAGGGCCTCACTGCCCAGTACGTGCAGGACCACGGGCGTCTGCCCGACGAGCGGGCCCGGCACGGGCTGGGGTGGTGGGCGGCGCGGGACACCCGCCCGACCAAGAAGACACCCAAGTGCCTGGAGCAGCTGCGCGCGTGGTGGAAGGTCTCGGCGATCTGGCGCTTCGGCCAGGAGATGGTCGACGGGCTCCTGGACCGGTGCCGGGCAGCCGGGGCGGCGATCCGGGCCCGGATAAGCCCGCGGGTCGACACGGTGCTCGCGGCCGTCGACGTCGCCGCGATCGCCTACACCGTGCGCCGGGTCTTCAACCGCCACCACATCCTGGCCGAGGCCCGCCGGCACCTGCTGGAGACCCTGCGCGGCCGCGCCTTCGCCCCCGGCCTGGACACCTACATCGCCGACAAGGCCCTCGCCCGCCACGGCCGCCGCCTCACCCCGATCAAGGAAGGCAGCCCGGATCCAGCGCCGGAGCTGCTCTCCTACACGGGCGACTTTGCCTGGCCGAAGCGGTGGTGGATCGTCGGCACCGACGGCACGCCGCCGCGGGAGTCGTCCCGCTATGAGCGCGCCCAGCTCGCCAGCCTTGCCGTGCAGAACGCGATCCGCGCCGCCTGCACCGCCGTGCCGGACGGAGCTCCGGCCGCGACCGGCACCACCGTGCTCACCGGGCACCACGACCAGAGCGAGCACGACCCCGCGCCTCCGCACGCCGCCGACCATCCCGGCCGGGAAGCCGCCCTCACCCCGAAGCAGCGTGCCGAGGCGACCCAGGCCCACCTCCAGGCCGCGATGCCCGAGGAGTACCTGGCCGGCCGGACGACCGACGCGGCGACGTGGCTGCGGACTCCGGAGAACCTCGCCCGCCTAGCCAAGTTCACCTTGGAGGCCGATGCCCGCCGACGGCTCTTCGAGCGGACGCAGCCCGGCCCGGAACCCGGCATGGACGTCCCCGCCCCTGCCGACCAGCACCATCGGCAGGACCCCAGGCCCGGCCAGGGCAGGGGAGCGGCACCCGGACGATGAGACCGTAGTCGGCAACGGGACCGATTCCTCCTGACGGGACGCCGGACGATGTCGCCGACGCACCGCTCGGGACGCGGCCGGTGCCCGCAGCCCCCGGACACCGGAGCAGGGTGAGGGTGAAGGGACTGCCCCTGACTACGGAGGTCCCGGTAGTCCAGCCGGTCCCGCATCTCTCCCCGGAGCGCCTGGAGCACCTCCAGCGGCTCGTCGACGCGTCCCGGCTGCGTGCGGTGCTCTACCCGCCGCCGAAGCCGCCGCCCGTACGGCGCCCTTCCCGCTCACGGCAGTACCCCGGGGGCCGGCCGTCCCTGTGGCGCACCGCGCGGGGACGCCGCCGGTGAGGAGCGGGGCGCGGCGGACTCCACCGCGCCCCGGTGAGAACCGGCGGTGGCCGAGGAGAGTGGAGCCCACCTGGAGAGTGCGACCGCGGTGGTGCACATCAGGTGGACTCCACTCGGTGCGCACCAGCCGGTGCGCGGTGCGGTTCGTTGTGCGCACCGGGGCGCACAACGAATGGTGCGGTGCGCTCCCGACCACCGCACTGGTGCGGTGCGGTGCGCTCCTGGCCACCGCACCGGTGCGCCGCGCGGGGCGCACGGAAGTGGACTCCACCCGCGGCCCACTCCACCCGGTGCGCGCACAGAGGGTGACAGCGCATCGGATGCGGTGCGCTCGATGCACCCCCTTGTCCACGTGTGCAGCCGGAGCCCGTGCGATCCATCGGGTGGAGAATCAACCCTTGTCCACCCACGAGTTCCCGTCGCGCCCCCCTTGTCCACCTCTGCTACCCGCCCGGTGAAGGCCCGCACCGGGTCCCGGCGCTCGGTGGGGGAGGGGAGATCTCTCCCTCCCGGCGTACCGCGCACCATCACAGCCTGTGAGCGGGGTGCGCGGCGCGGACGAGATCGGGCGCACCGGCGTCGCGGTGCGCTCCACCGGGCGGGAGCGGACACCGTGGTGCGCACCGGGCGGGGGAGTGGAGCCCACCGTGGTGCGCACCGGGTGCGGGTGGACTCCACTCGGTGCGCACCACCAGGGAAGGAGGTGCGTTCCATCGTGTGCAACTCACCGCACCACGCGCGCTCGGTGGTGCGCCGGTGCGCCGTCACCATCGGAGTGATGGCGCGCGACCGGAGGTGGTCGGTGCCTCTACGATCCGGCCTGTGGGACAGACCCCGGCGCAGAAGGCTGCGAAAGCGGCACGCGGTCAGCAGCCGAAGCAGCGGCCCGGCAAGGCGCAGCGCGCGGCGGCCAAGCAGGCCCAGGCGGCGAAGAAGACAGGCGGCGGGAAGCCGGCCGCGAAGAAGCCGGCCGCGAAGAAGGCGGCGGCGAAGAAGACGGTGCCGCTGCCACGCGGCGCGGTGCGCGCCGCGCGCCCGGGTACCTGTCCGGCCTGCTTCAAGGACTACGACAAGGGCACGGTCATCACGAAGCTGTCCGACGGCTGGGGGCACCGCGCGTGCGCGCCCCGCAAGCCGTCGGCGGCCGAGCTGGCCTTCGCCCGGAACAAGGCCCGCATCGAGAGCGGGGAGACGTTCCGTTCCCAGAAGCCCTCGGACTGGCGGCTCGCCTCCTCGCCCTCCAGCTCCCGCCCCGCCCGCTGACCCCACGCCACCGGCTCGGACAAACCAGGCGGTCAAGGGGTGGTCAAGGGGTGAAACGGACACCACCCACCGAGTGGAGCCCACCGGGCAGGGTCCACTCGGTGGGGGAGTGGCCGCCACTTCCGTTCCACTCCACCCGGTGGAGGAGCACCAGTCCCTCCACTAGGAGTTGTCGTCAAAGTGTCAGGCCCACATCGGGAGTGATGCGAGGGTGACGGCCGTCTTGTAGGACTGGGCGGTCTTGTCGTAGCGGGTGGCGATGCCTCGCCACTGCTTGAGACGGTTGAAGCACCGTTCCACGACGTTGCGGCGCTTGTAGACCTCCTCGTCGAAAGCCGGAGGGCGGCCGCCGGGAATGCCGCCCCGGCGCCGGACACGAACCGGCGCCCACGTCCCTCGGGGCAGCGCGACCCAACAGCCTTCAGTCAGCGGTCGGTTGGGTGCGTCGGGCGTAGGCGCGGGCCGCGCGGGCGCGGTCGCCGCAGCGGGTGGAGCACCAGTGGCGGCGGCCGTGGCGCAGCAGGTAGCGGATGCAGGGGGGCGAGTCGCATCGGGTGAGGCGGGCGGCGTCGGGGCTCGTGAGGAGGTCGGCCGTGTTGGCGGCCAGGGTCGCGAGAGCACGGTCGAGGATCTCGTGGGTGGGGCACGGCGCCATGCGGTAGGGGCCGTTCGTGTCGTCCCAGCAGAGCAGCTCGGCCGTGGGGGCTTTGCCGAGGGCGTCGTTGACGGCGGACAGTGCCGCAGGCAGGGCAGGCAGCCCCGCGACGCGGGCGGCGAACAGTGCCCTGATGTGCTCGCGCAGCGAGCGCAGCTGTGTCGCGCACATCTCCTGCACCCCGGCGTCGGCCGGTGCGAGGCCGTGCTCGGTGAGCCACCGGTTCGTGTCCTCGGGGGTGCCGAGGGAGTCGACGAAGTGCCCTCCAGGCAGCGCGATCGCGCTGTTGACGAAGTCGAGGGCGAGGTATTCGTCCGCCCCCGGGGCGGGCGGCAGCGCGGATCCGACGGTCAGGCTCTCGCTCATGTTTCTCATGTTAGTGCTTGCGCTCATCCGTGACACACCCCTAGCGTTCATCACGGATCAACCGACTTCTATCCGTGAGGTTTTCATGGCAGGCGCCAGCATGCCCACCGAGCAGATCCCCGTCCGCGTCTTCGGCGGCCCGACCGCCCTCTTCACCTACGGCGGGCTGCGATTTCTGACCGATCCGACGTTCGACTCACCCGGCGAATACCACGTGCCCGGCGGCCAGTTGACCAAGACGGCGGCGCCCTCCGCCGCGCCAGACGACCTCGGCCGTATCGACGTGGTCCTGCTCTCCCACGACGAACACCCCGACAACCTCGACGAGTCCGGCCGGGCACTGCTCGCCGACGTCCCGCTGACCCTCACGACACCGAGTGGCGGAAAGCGCCTGGGAGCCGGAGCCCGCGGGCTCGCCGACTGGGAGTCGGCCGAACTGGACCGGCCCGGCGGCGGCACGGTCACCGTCACGGGCGTACCCGCCGTCCACGGGCCCGGCCCGCGCGAGGACGTCGAGCCGGTCACCGGTCAGGTCGTCGGATTCGTCCTGACCGGGGACGGGCTTCCCACGGTCTACGTCAGCGGGGACAACGCCTCGCTCGACGCGGTCAAGGAGATCGCCGCACGGTTCGGCCCCGTCGACACCGCCATCCTGTTCGCCGGGGCTCCCCGCTTCACCGTCCTGTTCGACAACGCGCTGATCGTCCTCGACAGCGCGCAGGCCGCCGCCGCTGCCCGGATCCTCGGCGCGCGCCGGGTGGTTCCCGTCCACTACGACAGCTGGGAGCACTTCACCGAGGGCCGAGACGCGCTGGTCGCCGCCTTCACCGGCGCCGGACTGCTCGACCGCCTGGACTTCGGCGACCGCGGCCCGGCGGAACCGTCCGGCCGGGCCGCCGCCGACGAAGGAACCCGGTGACGACGACCGCGCATGCCCGCCCCGGGCACCTCCCGCGGGATCAGGCGCAACGCCGGGCCCTGCGCGTCCTGGTCGCCGCCCAGATCCTGAGTGGCGCCGGACTCGCGGCGGGCGTGACCGTCGGCGCCCTGCTCGCGCAGGACATGCTCGGCTCCACCGACCTGGCCGGCCTGCTCAGCGCCCTGTCCATCGCCGGTTCCGCGTTGGCCGCCGTCGCGGTCGGGCAGGTCTCCCAAGCGCGCGGCCGCAGGGGCGGACTCGCCGCCGGGTACCTCGCGGGCGCCGTCGGCAGCGCGGGCGTCGTGGCCGCCGCCGTCGCCGACAGCGCCGTGCTGCTCTTCGTCGCGATGTTCGTGTACGGCGCCGGCGCGGCCACGAACCTGCTGGCCCGGTACGCGGGTGCCGACCTGGCGGCTCCGGAGTCCCGCGCCCGGGCCCTGTCCACTGTGCTGGCCGCCACCACGTTGGGCGGCGTGGTCGGCCCCAACCTTGCCGCACCGCTCGGCAGCCTCGCGCACGCCGTCGGAATCCCGCGCCTGGCCGGGCTGTTCCTGCTCTCGAGCACGGCCTACGCGACGGCCGCGCTGGTGCTGGCCGTCTGGTTGCGGCCCGACCCACTGCTGCTGGCCCGCGCCATGGAGGCGGAACGTGCCGCCGTGGCGCCCGCGCGTCCGGATGATCCGGGGAGCAGGGCCGGGCCTGTGCTCGTGGGGCGCCGCCCCGGCGTACCGACAGGCGTGTCGATCATGGCCCTCACCCAGCTGGTCATGGTCGCGATCATGACCATGACGCCGGTCCACATGCACGACCACGGTCACAGTGCCGCGGCATCCGGCCTCGTCATCGCGATCCACATCGGGGCGATGTACCTGCCCGCGCCGCTGTCCGGGTGGCTCGTCGACCGGTACGGCCCGCTCACGGTCGCCGCCGCGTCCGCGCTGGTCCTGCTGGGCTCGGGGATCGTCGCCGCCAGCACCCCCGGCGGTTCCCCCGCCGTACTCGCCCTTGCTCTCGCGCTGCTGGGTGTGGGCTGGAGCCTCGGCATCGTCAGCGGCACCGCGATCATCACCCATGCCGTCCCGTTGGCCACCCGCGCCAGGACCCAGGGCCTGGTCGACGTCTCCATCTCCCTCGCGGGCGCCACCGGCGGCGTGGCTTCGGGCTTGGTCGTCACCGCCGTTGGCTATCCCCTCCTGGCCGCGGGCGGCGGCATACTGGCGCTGGCCATCGTGCCGGCGGTCGTCGTCGCAGCGCGCACGCCCGGGACGGCGGCAGAGGACCGGTCGTCCCGTCTCCGCTAGGCACTGTCTGATAATTGATCTTGTGGTGGGTCGAGGTGAGCTAACGGATGCGGCGTGGGAGCGGATAACACCCCTGTTGCCTGGTGTTGACGGTCGTGGTCGTCCGTGGCGGGATCACCGGCAGGTGATCAACGGGGTGTTGTGGCGGTTGCGGACCGGTGCTCCGTGGCGTGATCTGCCGGAACGCTACGGGCCGTGGCAGACGGCCTATGAACGATTCGCCCGCTGGGAGGCGGACGGAACCTGGGGCCGCCTCCTCCAGCAGGTCCAGGGCTGTGATGACTCCGTCGGAGCCGTGGAGTGGACCGTGTCGGTGGATTCCACGATCAGCCGGGCCCATCAGCATGCCGCCGGTGCCCGCAAAAAGGGGCGGCGACGGGGGACGAACTGGAAGATCCGGCAGGTCCGTCGGCTGGCCAGGCGCTGGGCCGGTCCCGCGGCGGGCTGACCACCAAGCTCCACCTCGCCTGCGACGGCCGGGGCCTGCCCCTGGCCGTCGTCGTCACGCCGGGCAACGTCAACGACTCCACCGTCTTCGACACGGTCATGGACGAGCTGAGGGTGTCCCGGGTCGGCGCCGGACGGCCCCGCAGGCCCAACGCGGTCATCGCGGACAAGGCGTACTCGTCCCGAGCGATCCGCCAGGTCCTGCGCAGGCGGGGCATCCAGGCCGTGATCCCGGAGCGGGCGGACCAGAAGGCAAACCGCCTGCGCCGAGGGAAGGCCGGCGGCAGACCGCCGGCCTTCGACCGCGAGCTCTACAAGGCCCGCAACGTAGTCGAACGCTGCTTCAACCGCCTCAAGCAGTTCCGCGCGATCGCCACCCGTTTCGACAAGCTCGCGGCTCGGTACCGGGCCGGAGTCCAACTTGCCGGTCTCATTCTCTGGCTCCGCGGGCCCATAAGGTGAATGTGTCTCAGCGGCCGGGCGGCTGGAGGGCGAGTGCGGTCGGTGGGATTCCATGCACTTCCAGCCGGGACCGGAGTTCCGCTTCTTGTCCCGGCGTGACGGCCATCCACAGTGAGGTCCCCGAGTCACTGGCGCTGAAGACCATCTGGTCCCCTCGCCAGCCTTCGGCGTTGATCGTGTAGGGAGCCAGGTCCAGCAACAGTTCGAACTGCGCGTCGTCACGGACGTCGATGTCGATGCCCATCCCAAGGTCGTCACGCCGGGAGCGAGTGCCGCGTGCCACCGCCTCCCGAGCCAGGGACATCACGCGTTCGTACGAACTCAACACCGCGGGTGGCCAGGCATCGTCGCTGTAGGCGTCGAGGTGCACAGCGTCGATGCCAGGGCGCAGCACACGGAGCGCCTCACGGTGAAGAAGTGCGACGTCGGCAGGGCTCAGTCCACCCACAAAAACGAGTTCGCGGCCCAGGCCGCCATGCTGGTTGATCACACACATGACTTTCCCACACGCAGTTCCCTGCGTTTCCAGAGGATGGCTGCCGCCGCAGCGCGATTTTTGTCAGACAGGCCTTAGGGGGTGTCTTTCCGATCATCGGATCGTTGGTCTGATGGTGAGGGATGGGGAGATTTCTGACGCCGCATGGGCGGTGATCGCACCACTGCTGCCGCC
>NZ_JBEXSZ010000146.1:0-20678 GCF_040613865.1 Streptomyces sp. NPDC006197
CAGGCCCAGGCGCACAGCTCGCAGCCGACGGCGGTCCCTCGGGGACCGCACGGCATGCAGTCGCCTCGCCGAGGGTACGCGGGGCCCGTCCGCACACGATCGTCCGGAGGAGGAAGAGGCGCATGTTCGGTTGGAGAGCGTCGGGGAGACGGGCCGGAGGGGCGGGCGGCAGAACGGCGACGCCCGTCGGGACGGAGCCGGCCGGGGCCGGGCCGGAGGGAGGGGAGGGGGCGACACCGAGCCGGCCGGGGCCGGGGACGAGAGCGCCGGAGGCAAAGGCGACGGCTCCGGTCCGACGCGGCCCGGGGCGGTTCGTGCGGGTGCTGGTCACCCTGACGGCCTTCGCGGGCATGGTGGCGTTCGCCGTGGTCCTGGCCAGACTCACCCTGGAGGCCTCACCGGCGTCCGCGCCCCTGACCCACAGCAACCTGACACCGGGCCGGTCGATCGAGAACTATCTCAACCGGCCCGGCTTCGTGGAGACCGTCAAGCAACTCGGGGGAAACATCGCACTCGGCGTCCCCTTCGGAATCCTGCTGCCGCTGCTGTCCCGCAAGACACGCGGATTTCTTCGGGTCGCGCTCGTCACCGCCGTCACCATGCTGCTCGTGGAGCTGGTGCAGGGCACGCTCATCACGGGACGCGCCTTCGACATCGACGACGTCCTCCTCAACACGGTGGGAGCGCTCCTCGGCTACCTGCTCGTCGGCCGGCGGCTGGGGCGAGCCGTCCGCCCTCGCACCCGCCCCCGCTGGTGGAAGCGGCGCCTGGGCGACTCGTCCGCCTGACGCCGCCGTACCGGGCGAGCCCGAACGCGGGGGACCCGGGAGAGGTGGGAGTGCACCTCGTAGCCGGCGTCCAGGAAGTCCGCTGCGGCCCCGCTCGGCGGGGCCGTGGCCATGAGGTCGTCCATGCCGAACAGTGCCCGTCGTCCGGCTCATCCCCGATGCTGTCGCATGTGATCCTGATCGCCGATGGCCCGACCGAGGAGTACCGGTATGTCTGACAGAGAGCCGCCGTCCGGCAGCGCAACGACCGCGACCGCCGACAGCGGCCCGGTCGACGAACGGATCCACCGCATACGCCGGCGCCTGGAACGGCTCATCGGCGTCGCGGCGACCGAGGGCAACGCCGTACGTCCTCTGCGCAACGGGGACGAGATCTTCGCCGCGATGCTGGACGCGATCGGCAGTGCCCGGTACACCGTCGACATGATGACCTTCGTCTACTGGCGGGGTGACATCGCGCGGCGTTTCGCCGTGGCCCTGTCCGACCGGGCGCGTGCGGGGGTGCGGGTGAGACTGCTGCTGGACGGCTTCGGCAGCCGCCTCATCGAGCGGGAGCTGCTGGACCGGATGAGCGGCGCCGGAGTCGAGGTCGCCTGGTTCCGCAAGCCCCTCTACCTCTCGCCGCTCAAGCAGAACCACCGCTGTCACCGCAAAGTCCTCGTGGTCGACGAGCAGACCGCTTTCACCGGAGGCGTCGGGATCGCCGAGGAGTGGTGCGGTGACGCACGCAACCCCGACGAGTGGCGGGACACGCACGTCGAGGTCCGAGGCCCCGCCGTGGACGGCATCGCCGCCGCCTTCGCCCAGAACTGGGCCGAATGCCACGCGGAACTCTTCGACGAGCGCGACCGGTTCGTGAGCCACCGCCCGAGCGGGAACGCCATCGTGCAGGTGGTCCGCGGCTCGGCCAGCTTCGGCTGGCAGGACATGCAGACCCTGATGCGCGTGATCCTCGAATCGGCCGAGGAACGGGTCCGTCTGGCAACCGCCTACTTCGCCCCAGACAGTTACTTCATCGACCTGCTCTGCGCCACGGCCCGCCGCGGCGTGGAAGTCGAGATCCTCCTGCCCGGCCCCCACACGGACAAGCGGGTGTGCCAGCTGGCGGGACAGCACCGCTACGAGGAGCTGACCGCCTGCGGCGTGCGCATCCACCAGTACCAACCGACCATGATGCACGCGAAGGTCATCACCATGGACGGCGTCGTGTCCCTGATCGGCTCCACGAACTTCAACCGCCGCTCCCTCGACCACGACGAGGAGGTCATGCTCGCCGTCATGGACGCCGGGTTCACCGCCGCCCTCGACGCGCACTACGACGAGGACCTCGAAGTCAGCGAACTGATCCGCCCGGACCGGTGGAAGCGGCGCTCGCTGCTGCAGCGAGCCCGGGAGACCGCGGTGCTCCCCATCCGCCGCTACCTTTAGGAGGAGGCCGTCCCGGCGTCCGCCGGCGCCTCGCCGGTTCGTCGCCCGGTCCGCGCGAGCACCGCGTTGAACTGCGCGCCGGCGAGCAGGGCCAGGTTGCCGAACCACAGCCACACGAGGAAGACGACGACCCCCGCCAGCGAACCGTAGAGGCGGCTGTAGGTCCCGAACCGCGTGTAGAGGGTGAACAGCGCCGAAGCGCCGAGCCACAGGAAGGCCGCCAGGGCACCGCCCGGAAACCCCCGGCGCGTGCCGCGGGCTTGGGCGGGTCCGGTCCGGTAGAGGATGAGGATCAGTGCCGTGACGACCACCAGGAGCACCGGCCACCGCAGGACGTCCATGACGCCCGTGCCCGAATGGCCCGCGGCCGCCGCGAGCCGACGGGCCACGGGGCCGGTCGCGACGAGGCTCGCGGCGCCCGCGACGAGCAGGGACAACAGCACGCCGGCCGTGAGGACGAGGACGTGCGCCGCACGCAGCGGCGGCCGTGTGTCGGGCAGCCGGTGCATCGCGTGCAGAGCGCGACGGAAGACCGCCAAGTAGCTGGAGGCGGACCACAGGGCGCTCAGGACTCCGCTGACGAGCAGCGCCCACAGGGAGGACGGGGCAGAGGTGAGGCCCTCCAGGGCCTCTTGGAGCACCTGGGCCGACTGGGGAGGGGCGTAGGAGGTGAGGTCGCGGATCAGGCGCTCGCGGGTGCCGGTCCCGGCCAGTCCCACCAGGGAGACCGAGACGAGCAGGGCGGGCACGAGTGCCAACACCGCGTAGTAGGTGAGGGCCGCCGCGCAGTCGGCGACGTTGTCGTCCCAGAGGCGTACGGCGGTGCTCCACAGGTTCGAGCGTGTGCGTCTCATCGACTCGACGAGCCGGTCTCCCGGGGTGCTCCGGCGCGTGCGGAGAGTGTTCGATGTCACGGTACCCCCTTGCCCGGCGTCACCGCTCTCATCCTTCGTCCCCTCCGGCCACCGGCGAACAGAGCGGGCACCGTCCACGACGGCCTGGAGCCCTGGTCACGATCGGAACGGCCCGGAGGGGGCATGACCCACGCCTGGCAGGTAACACGGCCTCAATGACGAACTCACACGAGGCGGGAGCCAGACCGGGCCGTCCGCTCCTGTTGCTACCCGTGCAGACGGCCGTGGTCGCCGTGCTGGGGCTGCTGGTGACCGGTCCCCTCGCACGGCGCTGGCCGCTGTCGGCGGAGGACGGCGTCAACCGCGCCCTCGCCGCCCGTCGTACCCCTTTCGCCACCGCGCTCACCGAGGGGGCGTCCCTGCTGGCCGGCACGGAGAGCGTGATCGCCCTCACCCTCCTGTGCACGGCCGTTCTGCTCCTGGCGCCCCACGTGCCCCGATGGCGGGAGGCGGCGTTCCTCGCCGTGGCGGTGGCCGCGCAGTCCGCCGTCTTCCTGCTCGTCACCCTCGTCGTGCACCGCGAACGCCCCGACGTGCCCCACCTGGACCCGGCGCCGCCGACGTCCAGCTTCCCCTCCGGCCACGTCGGGGCCTCCGTCGCCCTCTTCGGAGGACTGGCCGTCCTCGCGTCCCGGCGTCTGCACGGCGTTCGGCGACACCTCGTGGTGGGGCTGCTCCTCGTGATCCCGCTGTTCGTGGCGGTCTCCCGGGTGTACCGCGGCATGCACCACACCTCCGACGTGGTGGCGGGGCTGCTGAACGGCGCCTGCACGCTGGCCCTCGTGGCGGCCGCCCTGCTGCCGCGCCCCCGGACGGAGACGGCACCGCCCGCCCCGGGCCTGTCCCCCCACAGCGGGCGGCGGGCCGTGGTGGTGCGCCACCCGCACGCGTGCGGCGACGGGACCGCCGCCCGGGTACGGGCCCTGCTGCGCGACCACGGTTACGCGGAGCAGCGGTGGACGGAGACGACGGCCGGGGACCCGTCCGGCGCCCTGGCCCCGTGCCTCGGCGGGACGGACACCGATCTGGTCGTCGTCTGCGGCGGGGACGGCACCGTACGCGCCTGCGCGGACGTGGTGGCCGGGACCGGGATCCCCCTGGCGATCGTCCCCTGCGGCACCGGGAACCTCCTCGCCCGTAACCTGCGGCTGCCGACCGAACCCGTGGCCGCTCTGCGGGAGGCCCTCCGCGGGCAGGCCGTCCGCCTCGACGTGGGACGGATACGGGGCGACGGGATCGCGCCGACCCGGTTCGCGGTCATGGCGGGCGCCGGGTTCGACGCCGCCATGGTCCGGGACGCCCCGGCTCGGCTCAAGGAGAGCCTGGGCTGGGCCGCGTACGTGGTCTCGGCCGTACGGCACCTGGGGGACGCCCGGATGCGGCTGTCGATCCGGCTGGACGGGGGCGCCCCGTTGGAGCGACGGGCCCGCATGGTCGTCATCGGCAACGTCGGGACCCTTCAGGGCGGACTGCCGCTGCTGCCGGAGGCCCGGCCCGACAGCGGCAGGCTGGAGGTCGTCCTGCTCGACCCGCGCGGGGTGACCGGCTGGCTCGCCGCCGCCGGGTACCTCGCCTCGCGCGTACCGGGCGGACGGCGGCAGCACGCGTCCGGCGCGGAGGAACGGCCCCTCGCGCACGGCGCCCTGGAGTACTTCGGCGCGACCCGGATCGACCTCCGCTTCGCCCGGCCCCAGCCGCGCGAGCTCGACGGCGACGTCTTCCCCGCGGGTACTCGGCTGACCGCGGAGGTCGAGCCGGGGGCGCTGCGGGTGTGCCTGCCGGCCCCGGCGGGGGCAGGCGCCTCGGCAGGGACAGGCATTCCGACAAGGACAGACGCTCTGGCGGGAGCGAACACCCCGACGGGAGCGGTCCCGCCGACGCTGGAAGACGTTCCGACGGGAGCGGTCCCGTCGACGCAGGAAGACGTCCCGTCGCGGGCGGGCACCCCGGAGGGGCCGGACGTCCCGGCGCGGGCCGGAGGGGAAGGAGGGGACCATGGGCACCGCGACGCGCGTACCGCAGCGCAGTGAAGTCGAGGCCGTGGAGGCCGAACTCCGTCTGCGAGGGGAAGTCCTGTCGGGCGAGGAGGCCTGGGCCGCGCTCCGCCGCTACGGAGGCTGGTCCCTCGTACGGGATTCCTTCGTACGGTTCCGTTACGCCGACGGGTTCAGCCACTCCCGGGCCCTCGCCCTGCAGACCGTCCTGGCGATCCTTCCGCTGGCCATCGCCGTCATCGGGCTGTCCGGGGTGCTGCACACCGAGGACATCGGGCGGATCGCCGAGCTGACGATCCGTCGGATCAGCGGTCCGAGCCAGGACGTGGTGGACGACGCTCTGCGGGAGAGCCGGCAGCACGCCGGGGAGGGCGGCGCGGCCGCCCTCTGGCTCGGCCTGTTGTTCTCCGTCGCGAACGTCACCACGGGCATGTGCCAGGTGGAGCGCGGCGCGAACCGCATATACGGAGTGGAGCGCGACCGGCCGTTCCTCCACAAGTACGCCCGTGGGCTGGTGATGGCGGTACTGGCCGGGGTGCCCCTCGGACTGAGCTTCTGCGTCACCGTCCTCGGATCCGACCTGAACCGGGCCCTGATCGAGGTCTACCACCTGGAGCCGGCCACGTCCCGAGCGTGGGACGTGCTGCGCTGGCCCGTGGGGATCCTGTTGGCGGTGATCGCCACCAGCGCCGTCTTCCGCCGCTCGCCCCGGCGCGCCCAACCGGGCTACACCTGGCTCGCCTTCGGTGCCGCCGTCCATCTGCTGCTGTGGCTGGGCGCGACGTGGGCACTGAGCCTGTACGTCGGCTCCGAAGGCTCCTTCACCACCGTGTACGGGCCGCTGAGCGCGTTCGTGGCGCTGCTGTTGTGGTCGTACCTCACCTCGGTCGCGCTGTTCCTGGGCCTTTCCTTCGCCGCCCAACTGGAGGCCGCACGGGCGGGGGTGGCGACGCCGATCACCGAGGACCCCGGGGTCTGAGCCGACCGGCCCTCCCGAACTCCCCGACGGAAAGGAACCGTACCGACCATGACCGAGCGTTCCACCCGGACCTGGCGACACCGTCTCGGACGGCTCGTGACCGGTCAGAGCCGGGCCGACACCCGTTTCGGCGTGCGGTTGGTGGCGGGCGCGGCCCTCACCGCCCTGGCAGCCGTCCCGTTCTCCCTCGCCCTGGTGCTGGTGGAGTCGCACTGGGCCCCGCTGCACCGTCTCGACCAGGACGTGGCCGAGCGGCTGCACCGTTCCGCACTCGGCAGCCCGGCCTGGGTACGCGTGCTCGACTTCCTCACGCACGTCGCGTGGGGGCCGCTGACCATGCGGCTCCTGGTGGCCGGTGTGGTGGTGTGGCTCCTGCGGCGGCGGGCGTACCGCCTCGCCGCCTGGGCGGCCGTCACCGCGACGGCCGGCGGGCTGGCGGGGCTGCTGGTCAAGAACGCGGTCCAGCGTGCCCGGCCGCACCTGCCGGATCCCGTCGCCCATGCGCCCGGCTTCTCCTTCCCCTCCGGGCACGCCATGACGGCCACCACCTCCTGTGCCGTCCTGCTGCTGGTCCTGCTCCCCCTGGTACCGCGTGCCTGGCGGCCGCTGCCGTGGGCCCTGGCGACGGTGGCGGTGCTCGGCGTGAGCTACACGCGGGTCGCGCTCGGGGTGCACTGGGTGAGTGACGTGGTCGGGGGCTGGCTGCTGGGACTGGCGGTGGTGACCGCGACCACGCTCGCCTTCGAGGCGTGGCGCGGCGACATCGGCCGCTCCCGCACCGCCCCCACCGAGGGCCTGGAGCCCGAGATCGTGACGGACTCCCCGGAGCCGGTGGGCCGGCCCGGCTCCCGATGACGCGGGGCCGGCCTCACTGCGACGGCGGCACCCCCACCGACCCGTCGGCCGAGGTCCTTCCCGGTGCCGCGGGCCGCTTTTCGGGATTCACCCCGCTTCTGGCGGCTGCCGCGTGCAGTGCCCGCAGGGCGATCAGGAGTACGCCGATGTCGTCCAGGTAGACCGGATCCGGTACGAGGTCGATCGGCGAGATCGTGTAGACCACCGCCACCCAGAACAGGGCCTTGGACTGCAACGGGACACCTGCGTCCAGGAGCATCCTGCGAGCACGGAACACGCGCACGAGCAGAACGGCCGCGGTGCTCGCCACCACGAGCACGAGAACCACGGCCACGATGAGCCAGAAGGTACTGTCCATGCCGCTCTCCTACCCCGTAACACCCCGGCCGCGCGGCGACGGACTCCGCCACGTGGCCCGGGTCGTCGCCGGCCGCGTCGGTGAGTGCCAGGTCGTACAGCGCTTCACCCTCCTTCGGAGACCGAACGATCAACGAGCGCGGGCCCGACCAGGCGCGGCGGATGCTCCCGGACAACCGCCCGCACGGCGGGCGAGGAGCCTGTCCGCGGAAGCCGTCCCGCTCTCAGCCCAGCAGGTCCGGCGCCCGCAGCATCTCCGACGGGATGCCCCAGGCGTCGACCAGGTCGACGGCCAGTGGCCGGACCTTGCGGCAGAGGTCGTTCACCTCGCGGCTGATCGCCTTGGACCGCTGGACGGTCAGCCGGCCGTGCTCCATGAACCAGGCTCGGTCCGCCTCGATCGTCGACAGCGCGAACAGGTCGCAGAGCAGCTCCAGCGCGACCTTGTTGCCGCCGTCGGGCAGGGCCCGGACCGCGTCGACGAACGCCTCCAGCACCAGTCGCTCGACGTGCGCGTGGGCGAGCGCGATCACATGGTCCTGCACCTGCGAGAAGACGGTGCCGGGATCGCGTTTCCGGTCGACTCCGCGCTTGAGCCGGCGGGCCAGCCCGGCGAGCATGTGCTCCTCGCGATAGCGCAGCATGGCCAGGTGGTACTCCGAGTCGAGCAGCCCGGCCTCCCGGTCCCATTCGTCGCCGCCGGGCAGCAGGTCGCGGACCCGTTCCAGGAGCTTGTGGACGGACGCCTTCTCGATGACGGTCTCGACAGCGAGCCCGGTGACGTAGCGGACCACGCCGAGCTGGTCCAGGTCCTCGAACTCGCTGGCGTGGTCGGTGAGCAGGCCCTTCGCCACGAGCTGGAGCAGCACGTGGTTGTCGCCCTCGAAGGTGGTGAAGACGTCACTGTCGGCCTTGAGCGCGGCGAAGCGGTTCACCGCGAGATAGCCGGCGCCCCCGCATGCCTCGCGGCACTCCTGCACCGTACGGGTGGCATGCCAGGTGCCGAGCGCCTTGGTGCCGGCGGCCCGCGACTCCAACCGTCGCCGCGCCTGCGGGTCGTCCTCGCGGCCGGAGAAGACCTCGTGCAGCTGTCCGCGGACGACGTCCTGCGCGAAGTGCAGTGCGTACGTGCGGGCGAGCAGCGGCAGCAGCCGACGCTGGTGCAGCCCGTAGTCCAGCAGGAGCTGCTCCTCGGCACCCGGCGAAGCCTCGAACTGACGTCGCCGCACGCCGTACTTGACGGCGAGCGTGAGGGCGACCTTGGCGACGCTCACCCCGGCGCCGCCGACACAGACCCGGCCCTGGACGAGCGTGCCGAGCATGGTGAAGAAGCGGCGGTTGGGATTGTCGATGGAACTGACGTACGCGCCCTCGGGCGTGACATCGGCAAAGCGGTTGAGCAGCGCCTCACGCGGCACCCGGACCCCGTCGAAGCGGATCCGGCCGTTGTCGACGCCGTTGAGGCCCATCTTGCGGCCGTCGTCCTCGATCTCGATGCCCGGCAGGACCTTTCCCCCGGACCGGATCGGCACGACGAGCGCGTGCACGCCGCGGGGCTCTCCGCCCACCTCCAGCTGGGCGAAGACGACCGCCAGCTCGGCGTGGCGGGCCGCGTTCCCGATGTAGTCCTTGCGGGCGGCGTCACCTTCGGTGGTGACGACGAACTCCTGGGCCTCGGCGTCGTACCGGGCCACCGTCCCGAGCGCCTGGACGTTGGAGCCGTGCCCGGTCTCGGTCATCGCGAAGCACCCCAGAAGCCGCCCGGCGACCAGGTCCGGCAAGTAGGCGTCGTGGTGACGTCCGGTGCCCAGGTGCAAGATCGCACCGCCGAACAGCCCGAACTGCACACCGACCTTGACCAGCACCGACAGATCGCCGAAAGCGAGGGTCTCGAAGGCGGCGACAGAGGCGCCGATGTCACCGCCGCCGCCGTACGCTGCGGGGAAGCCCATACCGGTCTGGCCGGTCCCGGCCATCTCGACCACGATGTCGCGCACCCGCTCGCGGAACGCGTCCGTGTCGAGTCGCTCGGCGTCCTCCAGCACGGAAGAGTAGGCCGCCAGATTGGTCCGGACAAGGTCTCGGATGCCGGCGTACTCGCTGTCGAGAAGGGCCGCCAGGGCTTCGACGTCGATCACGGGATGCGTGTAGCCGTTCGCTGTGGCAGAAGTGTCGTCGGGTGCCATGGCCCTCCGTTACCCCGGCCGGTGCGGATCAACCGGCGGTGATCATGTGATGGGGCGAAGCCTACGGGAGCCCGATCCGCGTGACGCGGAGCCGGGCCAGGGGCAGGCGGTGATCTCTCGGCTGCGGCGCCGGGGGAGTGGGTTCTCTTACGGCTCCATGCGAGCGCCGGCGCGATGAGTATCGGCGCTCGCGGCCCTGCCGTCCGAAATGTCGTCGAGGCCGTGCGACGCGGAGGCGGACGAAGCGGGAGCTGCTCCCGTCCCCCGGGGCATGAGGCCGGAGGGGTTCAGTGCCGCACGAAGGGCAGATCCGCAGGTTTCACCCGGTCGCGCGGCCCCGCTGCTCGCATCACCACGTCCAGCACTCGCGTCGGGTCAGCGGCGTACGCGTGGGAGAACCAGGCCATATTGGCTTCCACCACGGCCCACCGGTGGCCCGGGCGGTAGGTGTCGAGCAGTTGTCCGACGTCCACGACGACGGCGCTCGGCAGGGCGGGTCCGGCCGCGGCGACGAGGCGGTCGACGAATTCCGCGATCTCCGCGGTGATGGGCTCGTGCCTGTCGAGCGGGTGGGGGTCCAGCCTGCCGAACACCGCGTACCGACTCCCCGTGGCGATCTGCCCGTCGAGGAGGAACAGCCGGTACTCGGCAGCGAAGGTCACCACCTCGGAGAGCAGCACCGGCGTCGCCGGGTCCAGACCGGCGGGCAGCCGGGAACCGTCCGCGTAGACGTCCGCCGTGAAGGACTTGTCCCGCGGCGGCTTGACGAACATCGGCCTCCGGAGCGTCCAGGCGTCCAGGACAGTCGCCGCTCGGACCTCCCTCCCGGTGAACTCCTGCGGCAGCTCGGCAAGCCAGTCGTCCGACGGTTCGAGCAACGCCCACCCCAGCTGTCCGGCCAACCGTGCGCCTGCCGCGGGCCCCCCGTACCAGTACGCCGGTCCCTCGGCCGCAGAGACCTCCTCCGCGGCCAGGACCGCCATCCCACGCCTCGCCGCCTCAACCGCCAGCAGCTCCATCGTCGACGTCCGCCGCCCGGGCATGACAAGCACCGCAACCTCCTTCGCGACGTGCAGTGCCGTCAGGCTAGTCCCGGCCCGTTCCGGTCGCGGCGAGCACCCGACCCCGTGGGGAACGGGCCGGAGCCAGGTTTCAACCGGCCGCGAGCGAGCACGGACCAGATGACGAGGATTCCGACTCGAGGAGGTAGTGCCATGGCCGCGGAACTGCAGGAACAGGACGTCGTAGCGGTGATCCTCAAGGATCACCGGACCATGGAGGAACTGTTCCGGCAGATGCGGAGCGTAGAGGCCGACCGCGCGGGAGCGCTGAAGAAGTTCTCCGCGTTGCTCATCGCCCACGCCGAGGCAGAGGAGACCGAGGTCTACGGAGCGCTGAAGCGCTTCAGGAACGTGGACGACGAAGAGGTCGAGCACGGGGTGGAGGAGCACGAGGAGGGCAACAAGGCGCTGCTGGCGCTGCTGGAGGTCGAGGAGGTCGGCTCGGAGGACTGGGACTCGAAGCTGGAGGACCTGGTCGAGGCAGTCTCCCACCACGTGGACGAGGAGGAGAGGACGATCCTCAACGGAGCCCGGGAGAACGTCCCCGACGAGCGCAGGGCCGAGCTGGGCGCCGCGTTCCTGAAGGAGCGCCAGAGGCAGCTGGAGTCGGACTGCGGCAGCGTCGAGAACGTCCGGGCCATCGTCGGCGACCGCTGAGAGGAGCCGACCGCCTCAGCCGAGCGGGTTGCGGCCTTGCCGGTACGCGTTCTGTCCAGGGCGGCACACAGCGGCTCCCCAGGCGCCGGACTCACTCCCCGTCGGCGCAGGTCACCCGATACGCGCGGGAACCTTGGCCGTCTCGGAACGGAAGCCGTGACCGACCTCGGGCGCGAGCCCGTGGTAGTGGCGGAAGTTGTAGATGAGCGGGCTCCACACCTCGGGGTCGACGTGGTGCGTGCCGGGGACGACGATGCGTTCGTGGGCGTGGACACGGAGTACCTCGCACTCGACGGCGAAGAAGCGACCCTCTCCGCCCGGGTTCAGCGCGACGGCCCTCGCCTCCAGTTGGAGAGGGGACTCGGCGACCCGGGGCGGCCGCACGAGGTCGGAGGACTGCGGGGTCAGTCCGGCGGCGGAGAACTTGTCGGGCTCGTGCCGGTACACCGCCCGCTTGCTCTCCGGCACCGGATCGGCGCCGGTGAGCGGCGCGAGGCGCTCGACCTGCTCCCACAGCTCGGGGGAGGCGAGGTTGATCACTACGTCCGGCCGCTCGGCCAGGTTGCGTACCGTCTGGCTCTCGCTGCCCAGACCCAGGACGACGTTCTGTCCCAGTGCCCAGGCAGAGGAGACGGGAGCGAGGTTGAAAGTGCCGTCCTCGTTCTGTGTGGTGAGCAGGACCACCGGGGTTCCGAAGTAGAGGATGCTCGGACGGATCACTCGATGCGTATCGGTCGTCATGCGGGAAAACGCTAGACGCGCGACCTTTCGATGGCCGTCGAAGTGACGGTTGCCGACAATGAACCTGTGACCAGCACCGACGTATACGCCGAAGAGCCGGATCTCGCCGCTCTGGCAGTCCTTCTGGCCGACCGGACGCGCGCTGCCTTCTGTCTCGCCCTGCTGGACGGCCGGGCCTGGACGGCGACGGAACTGGCCCGTCTCGCCGGCGTCGTCCCGTCCACCGCGACGAGCCACCTGAACCGGCTGGTCTCGGGTGGCCTGCTGGCCGAGGAGCGCAAGGGCCGTCACCGATACGTCCGGCTCGCCGACCCGGGCATCGCCGAGATGATCGAGGCGCTTGCCGCACGGGCTCCTCGGCATCCGGTGCCGGTGCGTTCCCTCACCGCGGCCCGTCGTCACCGGGACCTGGCGTTCGCCCGTATCTGCTTCGACCACCTGGCCGGCTCCCTGGCCGTCGCGATCACCGACGCGATGACCGCAGGAAAGTTCCTGACGTGGGACTACGGGCCGACGCTCACCGCCGCGGGAGCCCGCTGGATGAGGGATCTCGGCATCGTCGATGAACCCGCCGCGTCGTCGCCACGCCCACACGTGCGGACGTGCATCGACTGGACCGAACAACGACTCCACCTCGCGGGCGGTGTCGGAGCCGCCGTCTTCCGGCACGCGGTCGAGAAGTCCTGGCTGGTCCACACGCGCGACACACGGGTCGTGAGGCTGACCGACGAGGGCCACGCCGCACTCCGCCTGCACCTGCGCCTGACGGACGCGGCCCTGACGGCCCACATGAGGCCGCAGGCAGCTCTGCCGGCTCACGATGGTCCGGTGTCGCCCTGAATGCGTGCGTGCAGGTGTTCGTCGTGCCAGCCGTCGGCGTGGAGGAGCGCGCTGCTCATCGTCCCTTCCAGAGCGAACCCGGCTCGGGTGGCCACCTTGCAGGAGGCCGTGTTGGCCACGGAGTGCGTCATGCGCAGGCGATGCAGCCCGAGAGTGTCGAAGGCCCATCGGCTGACGGCAAGAGTGGCGTCGACCATGGCTCCGCACCCGCGGCCGGCGGGCAGCAGCCAGTAGACGAACTCGCCGCTGCCGCCCGGCAGGTTCAAGTCGGCAAGGCCTATCAGCCCGACAGGGGGGTCGTCCGCGGGAGCGACGGCCCAGATGGCAGCCTCCTCGTCCTGCCGTCGCACCTTCCAGCGCGCGATCTTTTCCCGGGCGGTGTCAGTGGTCAGCCGAGCGGGGCGGTTCCAGTGCTGGATGTCCGGATCGAGGCACGACCGCACCAGGACCGGTGCGTCACTCTCCCGCCATGGGCGCAGCGGAGAAGGCGAGACCGGTGAGGAGCCCACCCGCGAGGAGCATGAACGGCACCGAGAGAACGCGAGGAGCTGTCTCCTGGCGCGATCGCCGGCCCGCGGTCACGGCCATTGGCCGTCGGTGGTCACCGCGGTTGCTGTTCCGCGATGGCCGCCCAGTCATCCGCCCCGCGACCGTCGGCGACGGCCTGATCGAAGACAACCCGCAGCAGCTGACCGATCGGGAGCGGAATGTCGTGGTCGATCGCCGCATCGAGCGCGAGGTGGAGGTCCTTGCGGCCCAGGACCGTGGTGAAGCCGGCCGGCTGGTAGTTCCGTTCGGCGATCATCGACCCGTAGCCTGCGTAGACGGCACCCGGGAAGAGCGTCGAGGTCAGCAGATCGACGAACTGCCCGGAGTCGACACCGGCGCCTTCCGCCAGACTGACAGCCTCGCCCAGTGACTGAATTGCGCAGGCGATCAGGTAGTTCCCGAGGATCTTCACGATGTTGGCCTGCTCCGGACGATCGCCGAGCCGCCACGTCCGCGAGCCGATTGCGTCGAAGAACGGCTGCACACGGTCGATCAGCCCGTCCTCACCGGCCGCAAGGATGTTGAGCGCCCCGGCTTCGGCGATCGGAACACGGCCGAAGACCGGCGCTGCGACGTACCCGACACCAGACTCGGCGTGCGCTGCGCCGACCCGGCGAGCCAGGCCGGCGCTCACCGTGGCGAGGTTGACGTGAACAGTCCCACCCGGGACCTGGGAGAGGACGCCGGAGTCGATGAACGTCTCGGTGACGGCCCGGTCATCGGACAGGACCGAGAAGACCACCGGCGAGTGCATGGCCTCTGAGACGGAGGCGGCACGACGGGCACCCGCTGCAACGAGTCGCTCCGCATGCGCGTCGGAGCGGTTCCACACCACGACGTCATGGCCGGCCTTCAAGAGGTTGTGCGCGATGGGTCTGCCCATCGCTCCCAGACCGATGACCGCGATGCTGCGCATGGAGAGCACGCCCCTTCTGCTGAACCGTCTAAGCTGGTTCACAAGGATGTCATGGGGCTACCCTCCTGTCGAACCGCCTAAGACGGTTCGACAGGTGTCGTCGCACTGCGGAGGTTGGAAATGACCGAAGACATACGACGCGTGTTCCGGATGGACAACGAGGTCCTGGCGTTCCGGTTCACTGCCACCGTCAGCGACAGAGCCGGCGCGAAGCCGAGAGAACGGCTGACCGACCCCGCACGACTGAAGATGTGGCTGCAGGCCACAGGGCTCGACGTCACGGACGTGTCGCCGGCCGACCTGGAGGACGCCGTCGAACTGCGCGAGGCGATCTACCGGATCGGGTCGGCGATCGCCGCAGGTGAACAGCCGGATTCCAAGGATGTCCGCACCCTCAACACGGTCGCTGCCACTGGACACGCGAAGGCTGCGCTGGAACACGAACGCGCAGAATGGCACCTGACGGCCACGACCCCTGTCGGTGACGCCCTCGGCGTCCTGGCCACGGATGCCATCCACATCCTCGGGGGCCCTGACCGCAGCCGCATCAAGAACTGCGAAGGCCCCGGATGCGCGGGGCTCTATCTCGACACCAGCCGCGGAGCCAACCGCCGTTGGTGCTCCATGAACACCTGCGGCAACAAGGTCAAGAAGTCACGACTCGCCACGAGCTGACCCAACGGCGCCGCGATCGGAGCCGGCCGTCGACAACGTCATGACCCGCAACACCTAGGACTTGTCCGGCCGATCTTGGTGCCGACTGCTGAGGCATGGCGGGGGCCGCAGCTCGTCGTTCGACACCTTCAACGCGGAGGCCGGACTGTCGTTGAAGGCACTGGAGCCCGGCCCCCTCGGGTGAGATCGACCGGGACATCGCGGTGGACTCCACCATCCGGCGCCCAGCTGATGTACTACGGGGGCGACCTGGTGCAGGTCGGCCTCGCCGTCGCGCTCGTCGCCCAGCGGTACACCGCTTCCGGGCGCACCCACCGCCGCTCCGCACGTCGGCCGACGGCAGTCGGCGCCACGTGAGCGGGCCGTTTCCGGTTTCCGGGTATCGGACGCCCTCACCGTGGAACACGTGCGAATGCACGGCAATCACGCAGGCTGAAGCCGAGACTCGAGGAGACTCACGTGTCGCAGACCCCGGAGGCCCTGTACGCCCGCATCAAGGAGGAGGTGGGTGTTCGCGCGGACCGGCTCTGGGAGCTCAGCCTCGCGCTGCACCGCGAGCCGGAGACGGCGTACGAGGAGCACAGGGCGTCCCGGTTGCTGGCGGACGCCCTCGAAGCGGAGGGCTTCCGCGTGGAGCGCGGGGTGGCCGGGCTGCCGACCGCCTTCGTCGCGCGGACGGGTCCGGCGGCCGGGGCGGGCGAAGGCCCTTGCCTGGCCCTGCTGATGGAGTACGACGCGCTGCCGCTGCTCGGCCACGCGTGCGGCCACAATCTGATCGCGTCGGCCGGCCTGGGTGCGGCGCTCGCGGTGCGAGCCGCGCTCGGCGAGGTCGAGGGGACGCTGCTGGCCGTCGGGACGCCGGCGGAGGAGCGCGGCGGGGGCAAGGTGGCGGAGGTGGAAGCGGGCCTGTTCGACGGGGTCGACGCGGCCTTGATGTTCCATCCGGGCGTGTACGACTGGGTGTGGGCGCCGTTGACCGCCAGCGCGCAGGTCCGGGTGGGATTCCACGGTCGGGCCGCGCACCCGACCGGTAGTCCCACGGAGGGGATCGACGCGCTCGGCGCACTGATCCAGCTCTTCAACGCGCTCGGCGTCCTGCACAAGCGGTTGCCCGATGGCTCGCACATCCAGGGCATCGTGACCGACGGCGGCCGCGCCACGAACATCGTCCCCGAGTACGCGGAGGGGCTGTTCGGGCTACGTGGGGGCACCACGGCCGCCTTGGAGGAGCTGATGGAGGAGCTGCGCTCGTGCGCGCAGGGGGTGGCGCTGGCCACCCGTACGAGGGTGGAGGTGACCGGTGTGGGCGGTCGGTACGAGCACTTCCGTGACAACGACGTGCTGTCCGGCCTGTTCGCCGGTCACCTGGACCGGGTGGGCATCAGCTTGTCCGAGCCCACGCCGGGCGTGTATCTGGGGTCGTCCGACATCGGCAACGTCAGCACGCGGGTGCCCGCGATCCACCCATGGATCGCCATCATGGATTCGGACGGCTCGGACCACACGCCTCAGTTCGCGGAGGCGGCGGCCGGACCGCGGGGGCGGCGGGCGATGCTGGCCGCGGCGGAGGCGCTGGCGTGCACGGCGGCCGACGTCCTGCTGCGTGCGGACGTGTCGGAGCGGGCCTGGGCCTGCTTCCACCGCAAGGCCACCGCAGGACTCTGACGCACTGTCCGCCGCGGTGTGCCTGCTCGCTCAGGCCCTGTCCTCGACGGTCACGCGTACCGTCTTGACCTCGGTGTCGGCCGCGTCCGGTACGACCATGCCGGCGTCGACACCGCTGCGCAGGTAGTGCAGAACCTCCGAGGTGAGCTTCTCGCCGGGAAGCGCGGCCGGGATGCCGGGCGGGTAGGGCGTGAGCATCTCGGCGCTCACCCGGCCGACGGCCTTCTGCCACGGGACCTGCTCGACCCGCCCGAAGAACGCGTCGCGCGGCAGCATGACCTGTTCGAGGCGCAGCCCGGCCGGGTCGGGGACCTCCACCGTGGGTGCGGGCCGCAGTTCGTCGGCGTGCCGGGCGACGTCACTCAGTGCGGCGATCAGCGCGTCGGTACTGGAGGCGTCGTCCGCGTGGGTGAGTTGGGCGCTGGTACGACGGTGGTCGGACAGGTGCAGGTTGATCCGGTGGTGTTCGCGGATCCAGTCGGCGATCCGGTAGCCGGTGGTTCCGAGCGCGCTGATGTCGACGATGACCTGAAGGGGGTCGAGGTCGGCCGCCCGGCCGGGTCCGCAGAAGTCGTCACGCCCGTGCACGTGCAGACCGTCGATCTCGGCGATCCGCGCCCGTACCGTCTTGGCCAGGGCGAGCGCGTCGTCGTAGAGGGCGTGGCCGTGCTGGACCATCTGGCGGCGCCAGCCGTCGAGGGCCGCGTAGACGAGTACGGAGGGGCTCGTGGTGCCGAGCAGGTCCTCGCGGTTCTTGAGGACTTCGGGCTGGATCAGGTCGCCCTGGAGGTGGAAGACCGAGCTCTGTTCGAGACCGGATCCCATCTTGTGGACGGAGGTGACGCACACGTCCGCACCGGCGTCCATGGCCCAGGTCGGAAGGTCCGGATGGAACGGCAGGTGGGCGCCCCACGCCTCGTCGACGATGAGGGGCACGCCGTGCTCGTGGCACGTCGCCGCGATGCCGGGCAGGTCCGAGCAGGTCCCGTACGGCGTCGGCGTCGTGACCAGCGCGCCTCGTGCGTCAGGATGCTCTGCGAAGGCGGCGCGGAAGGCGTCGGCGGACGGCGGGTGGGCGAGATGACGCTCCGCGTCCCACTGGGGGTCCACCCAGACCGGCACGATGCCGGCGAGTACGAGGCCCGAGACCACCGACTTGTGGGCGTCACGCCCGACGAGCAGCTTCTCGTGCGGGCCTGCCACGGACAGCATGGCGGCCTTGACCGACAGCGAGCTGCCGCAGGTCGAGAAGAACGTCTGCTCCGCCCCGACGGCGTCGGCCATGAGTTCCTGGGCCTTGGCGAGCACGCCCCGGGACGAGGTCCGGTCGTCCAGGCCGCTGGTCGCGAGCACGTCGGACCGGAACACGCTGTCGCCGAGGACCGCGCGCACGCGGGGATCGGCGCCGCGCCCCTGCTTGTGGCCGGGCGGGGTGAAGGGTGTCTGGTTCTCTGCGTGATAGGCGGCCAAGGCGTCGAGTACGGGTGCTTGTGAATGGTCCATGGCACTCCGCGTTCCCCCCGGAACGGGTGATAACCGCCGCCCACTGTGGTGTCCGTGTGACGCATGCGGGGCGATCGACGGGGAACCCGCTGGAGGGAGCGGGTCGCCGTGCACCGCTGAATTGAAGGGCACGGGGGCGCTCACTCCCCGAATCAGAGGAGTTGTCGTGATTATCGTGACTGATCCATGTGAGGCCGAAGAGGAGATCCCGGGTGTCCCGGGGGCGGGCGAGGCGCGGCGGGTGAGTGTGACATGTGCGGCCTGACCGGTGAGATCCGCTTCGACGGTCGGTGGCCCGACGTGGCCGCGGTGGAGCGGATGGTCGGCCGTCTGGCCGCCCGCGGTCCCGATGGCCAGGGCATCTGGTCCCAGGGCGCCGTGGCGCTTGGCCACCGACGGCTGAAGATCATCGACCTGTCGGAGCGTGGTGCGCAGCCCATGACCGACGCGGAAGCCCGGCTGACGGGCGTGTTCAACGGGTGCGTGTACAACTACCGGGAGCTGCGCGGGAAGTTGCAGGCCCTCGGGCACCGGTTCTTCTCCACCTCGGACACCGAGGTGATCCTGAAGGCGTACCGGCAGTGGGGCACGGACTGCGTCGACCATCTCATCGGCATGTTCGTGTTCGCCATCGTCGAGAACGACACCGGCCGCGTGGTGCTGGCCCGTGACCGGCTCGGCATCAAGCCTCTGTACCTGTCCCACGGGCCGGGCCGACTGCGGTTCGCCTCGACGCTGCCGGCCCTGCTCGCGGCCGGTGGCGTCGACACCTCCCTGGACCGCGTCGCGTTGCACCAGTACCTGAGCTGGCACGCCACGGTGGCGGCGCCGCGGACCGTGCTCAACGGGGTGCGCAAGCTGCCGCCCGCCACGGTCCGCGTGGTGGAGCCGGACGGCTCCTACCGTGATCGCTGCTACTGGCAGCCGTCGTACACCCGCCGCCCCGAGCACGCGGCCATGGACGCGGCGGACTGGCGTGACGCGGTGCTGGACGCGTTGCGGACGGCGGTGCGCCGCCGGATGGTCGCCGACGTGCCGGTCGGCGTGCTGCTGTCCGGCGGCCTCGACTCGTCCCTGATCGTGGCGCTGCTGGCCGAGGAGGGCCAGCGGGACCTGGCGACGTTCAGCGTGGGCTTCGAGGCCGAGGGCGGCGAAGAGGGCGACGAGTTCGCGTACTCCGACCTGGTGGCACAGCGCTACGGCACCGATCATCACCAGCTGATGGTGCCCTCGGACCGCGTGTCGACCGCCCTGGACAGCGCGGTCGCGGCGATGAGCGAGCCCATGATCAGCCATGACGTGGTGGCGTTCCACCTTCTGTCGGAGCTGGTCTCCAAGGAGGTGAGCGTGGTCCAGAGCGGTCAGGGCGCCGACGAGGTGTTCGCAGGTTACCGCTGGTACCCGGACCTGGCCGCCGTCGAGCGCGAGCAGGAACCGGAGACGTACGCGGACGTGTACTTCGACCGGCCGCATTCCGACTTCGCCCGGATCCTCCAGCCGGAGCTGCTCACCGGCCACGACGAGAGCGGACGCTTCGTCCGGGAGCACATGGCCGTGCCCGGGGCGGAGACCGCGCTCGACGCGGCGCTGCGGCTCGACACGCACGTCATGCTCGTCGACGACCCCGTCAAGCGCGTGGACAACATGACCATGGACTGGGGCCTGGAGGCCCGGGTGCCGTTCCTGGACCACGAACTGGTCGAGCTGGCCGCCGCCTGCCCGCCGGAACTGAAGCTGGCACAGGGCGGCAAGGGCGTGCTGAAGGACGCGGGCAGGGCACTGTTGCCCCGGGAGGTCGTCGACCGGCCCAAGGGCTACTTCCCCGTGCCGGCGATCCGCCACATGGCGGGGCCCGTCCTCGAACGGGTACGTCAGGCGCTGTCCGCCCCGGAGGCGCGGGCGCGCGGTGTGTTCCGGGACGAGTACATCGGCGAACTCCTCGCCGCCCCCGACCACCACCGGACGAAGCGAGGAGCGAACGCCCTGTGGCACGTAGCGTTGCTGGAGATATGGCTGCAGACACACGGGATCAACTGACCCACACCTCGTCGGCGGCACCCGTCCTGGTGCCGCTCGCCGATGCGGTGGGCCTGCGGGACACCCCACAGCCGCTGATCGCGCACGGCTGCTGGTATCCGTCCGCGGACCCGACGGGCGAGCACGTCGCCTTCATCTGCGACCGGACGGGCGCCCCCCGGCTCTGGGTCGGGCCGGTGAACGGCTCGGAGCTCCACCTGCTCGACGCGGACCCCGACCCGGTCACGGAGGTGGCGTGGTCCCCCGACGGGCGGTGGATCGCCTACACGGTGGCCCCGGGGGGCGGCGAGCTCACCCGCGTGTTGTGCGTACGCCCGGACGGCACCGGCCGCCGGATCGTGGCGGGCGCGGAAAGCGGCACCTCGGCGTACCTGGGTCGCTGGACGCGTGACGGCTCGGCCGTGGCGGTCACGGTGGCGGAGCCGCCGCGGTCGGCGGCAACGCCCAGCCGACCAGCGGCACGGTCACCGTCACGGACAACATGCCCGAGGGCATCACCCCCACGGCTGCGTCCGGAGCCGGCTGGGACTGCT
>NZ_JBEXSZ010000147.1:0-20596 GCF_040613865.1 Streptomyces sp. NPDC006197
CCCGCACCACCCGTGCGGCGCGCAACGGGGTGCGGGTTCAGGCGCGGGAGCCTCTGGCGCCGGCAAGGGGCGCCGTTCCGTTGTGCCCACCCGTTCCGCCCCAGCGGAACGATTGCCCACAACGGGGGTGGGCGTCGCCCCGGCGGAATGAATGCCCACAACGGGCGGGGGTACGGCGAAGGGCCCGGTGCCTCTGGGGGAGGTCGGGCCCTTCGTCGTGGGGTTTACGCCTTGCGGAGGCGGAAGGTGAGTCCGAGGCCCTCGTCCTCGAACGGCGCGCCGTACGTCGCGTCCGCCTCGCCCTGCGCGTAGTCCGTCGCCAGGACCTCGTCCGCGATCAGGGACGCGTGGGCCGTCAGCGCGTCCACCGTCTCCGCGGACGTGGACGTCCACCGCAGCGCGATGCGGTCCGCGACGTCCAGGCCGCTGTTCTTGCGGGCCTCCTGGATCAGGCGGATCGCGTCACGGGCCAGGCCGGCGCGCCGGAGCTCCGGGGTGATCTCCAGGTCCAGGGCCACCGTCGCGCCCGCGTCGGAGGCGACCGACCAGCCCTCACGGGGGGTCTCCGTGATGATGATCTCCTCCGGGGTGACGGTGACGTCCTCGCCGTTCACCGAGAGCGTCGCCTCGCCGGAGCGCAGCGCCAGCGAGAGGGCCGCCGCATCGGCCGCGGCCACCGCCTTGGCCACGTCCTGGACGCCCTTGCCGAAGCGCTTGCCCAGGGCCCGGAAGTTCGCCTTCGCCGTCGTGTCGACGAGCGAGCCGCCGACCTCCGACAGGGAGGCGAGCGAGGAGACGTTGAGCTCCTCCGTGATCTGGGCCTGGAGCTCCGGCGACAGGGACGTGAACCCGTTCGCCGCGACCAGCGCGCGGGACAGCGGCTGGCGGGTCTTCACGCCGGACTCCGCGCGCGTCGCCCGGCCCAGCTCGACCAGGCGGCGGACGAGGAGCATCTGCTCGGAGAGGGTGCCGTCGATCAGGGCGGCGTCGGCCTCGGGCCACGTCGAGAGGTGGACCGACTCCGGGGCGTCGGGGGTCACCGGGACGACCAGGTCCTGCCAGACCCGCTCCGTGATGAAGGGGGTCAGCGGGGCCATCAGGCGGGTGACCGTCTCGATGACGTCGTGGAGGGTGCGGAGGGCGGAGGCGTCGCCCTGCCAGAAGCGGCGGCGGGAGCGGCGCACGTACCAGTTGGAGAGGTCGTCGACGAAGGCCGAGACCAGCTTGCCGGTGCGCTGGGTGTCGTACGCCTCCATCGCCTCGGTGGTCTCGGCGACCAGCGTGTTCAGCTCGGAGAGCAGCCAGCGGTCGAGGACCGTGCGGTCGGCCGGCGCCGGGTCGGCGGCGCTGGGCGCCCAGCCGGACGTGCGGGCGTACAGCGCCTGGAAGGCGACCGTGTTCCAGTAGGTGAGGAGGGTCTTGCGCACCACCTCCTGGATCGTGCCGTGGCCCACCCGGCGCGCCGCCCACGGCGAGCCGCCGGCCGCCATGAACCAGCGGACCGCGTCGGCGCCGTGCTGGTCCATGAGCGGGATCGGCTGGAGGATGTTGCCCAGGTGCTTGGACATCTTCCGGCCGTCCTCGGCGAGGATGTGGCCCAGGCAGACCACGTTCTCGTAGGACGACTTGTCGAAGACGAGGGTGCCGACGGCCATCAGCGTGTAGAACCAGCCACGGGTCTGGTCGATGGCCTCGGAGATGAACTGGGCGGGGTAGCGGGACTCGAAGAGTTCCTTGTTCTCGTACGGGTAGCCGTACTGCGCGAACGGCATCGAGCCCGAGTCGTACCAGGCGTCGATGACCTCCGGCACGCGGACGGCTTCGAGGGAGCAGCCCTCGGCCGGGCACGGGAAGGTGACCGCGTCGATGTACGGGCGGTGCGGGTCGAGCTCCGACTGGTCGGTGCCCGTCAGCTCGGTGAGCTCCGCGCGCGAGCCCACGCAGGTCAGGTGGTCGTCCTCGCAGCGCCAGATCGGCAGCGGGGTGCCCCAGTAGCGGTTGCGGGAGAGCGCCCAGTCGATGTTGTTGTTCAGCCAGTCGCCGAAGCGGCCGTGCTTGACCGAGTCCGGGAACCAGTTCGTCTTCTCGTTCTCTTCGAGGAGACGGTCCTTCACGGCGGTCGTACGGATGTACCAGGACGGCTGCGCGTAGTAGAGCAGGGCCGTGTGGCAGCGCCAGCAGTGCGGGTAGCTGTGCTCGTACGCGATGTGCTTGAAGAGCAGGCCGCGCGCGTCCAGGTCGGCGGTGAGCGCCTCGTCGGCCTTCTTGAAGAAGACGCCGCCGACCAGCGGCACGTCCTCCTCGAAGGTGCCGTCGGGGCGGACCGGGTTCACGACCGGCAGGCCGTACGCCTTGCAGACCTTGAGGTCGTCCTCACCGAAGGCGGGGGACTGGTGGACCAGACCCGTGCCGTCCTCGGTCGTGACGTACTCGGCGTTGACCACGTAGTGGGCCGGGGCGTCGAAGGGGATCAGCTCGAAGGGGCGCTGGTACGTCCAGCGCTCCATCTCCGCGCCCGTGAAGGACTCGCCCGTGGTGACCCAGCCCTCGCCGAGCGCCTTCTCGACCAGCGGCTGGGCGACGACGACGCGCTCGTCGCCGTCCGTGGCGACCACGTACGTCACCTCGGGGTGCGCGGCGACCGCCGTGTTGGACACCAGGGTCCAGGGGGTCGTCGTCCAGACCAGGAGCGCCGCCTTGCCCGCGAGGGGGCCGGACGTGAGCGGGAAGCGCACGTACACGGAGGGGTCGACGACCGTCTCGTAGCCCTGGGCCAGCTCGTGGTCGGAGAGGCCGGTGCCGCAGCGGGGGCACCAGGGGGCGACGCGGTGGTCCTGGACGAGCAGGTCCTTGTCGAAGATCTGCTTGAGGGACCACCAGACCGACTCGATGTACGAGGGGTCCATGGTCCGGTAGGCGTCGTCGAGGTCGACCCAGTAGCCCATGCGGGTCGTGAGCTCGGCGAAGGCGTCGGTGTGGCGGGTCACGGACTCGCGGCACTTGGCGTTGAACTCGGCGATGCCGTACGCCTCGATGTCCTTCTTGCCGGAGAAGCCGAGCTCCTTCTCGACGGCGAGCTCGACCGGCAGGCCGTGGCAGTCCCAGCCGGCCTTGCGGGCCACGTGGTAGCCGCGCATGGTCCGGAAGCGGGGGAACACGTCCTTGAAGACGCGGGCCTCGATGTGGTGGGCGCCGGGCATGCCGTTGGCGGTGGGCGGGCCCTCGTAGAACACCCACTCGGGGCGTCCCTCGGACTGCTCCAGGGTCTTCGCGAAGACCTTGCTCTCGCGCCAGAAATCGAGCACGTCGTGCTCCAGCGCGGGCAGGTCGACCTGGGCGGGCACCTGGCGGTACTGCGACATCGATCTTCCTCCGGCGGACGGTTCTCTTCCGTCGGAGGGACGAGAGCACTGCTCCCGCGGTACCACCCTCCTTGGCCCCGGACGTGATCGCCCTGAGCCCCCTCATTGGGGTCGCGACGCCGGGTCTAGTCACCGCCCTGTCGTGCGGCTTTCTTCCGACGGCTCCGGGGTGATGCTTCACATCGGGCTCGCCCCCGGGCTCTCACCGTCCCCGGGTCGCTCATGGCTGCTTGCGACGCTACTCGTCCCCATCCACGCCTTTCGCTGTGGCCAGTGTACGGGGCCCGGGGGCGGGCGGCAGACCGGTTTTCCCGTGACCCGAATGGCCACACGGGGTGTGCCGGACTTCCGTTTCGGCCATGTGGGGGAGGGGCGGGACGGATAACCGGGCGGGGAGCTGGGCACAACGGAGGCAGGCTCGCCCCGCGGGGAGCGGGGGCGGGTGGGAACGGCGGCGTGCCCCGTTGCCGCGGGCCTTGGGCCGATTTATCGTCCCAGCACGATTCGCGAGCAAGATCACAAAATGTGAAGGGGCCGCGACATGGTGGCGAAGAAGACCGCCGCGAAGAAGACCCCGGTCGCCGGTTCCGCCGGTGCGGCCGAGGTCGCCAAGGACGTGGCCGGCAAGAAGTCGACGGTCGACGGGAAGTCGGTCGCGGTCGCCGAGAAGACGCCCGCCAGGAAGACCGTCGCGAAGAAGGCCGTGGCGAAGGAGACCGTCGCGAAGAAGGCGCCGGCCAGGAAGGCCGCGGCCCGGAAGACGGTCGCCGAGGACGCGGCCCCGAAGGACGCCGCCCCCGGCGGGGCCGGTGCGGCGGTCTCCGCCCCCGACGCCTCCGCCCCGAAGACGCCCGCCAAGAAGGCCGTGGCGAAGAAGGCGGCCGCCAGGAAGGCGCCCGCCGCCAAGAAGCAGACAGGAGCCAGGACGGTGGCAGCGAAGAAGACCGCGGGTGGCGTCACGACCGTCGGGGACGAGGCGGCGGTGCCCCCGGCACGGGCCGGTGAGCTCGCGGTGCGGCCCGGCGAGGACCCCTGGACGCCGGAGGAGGTCGCCGAGGCCCGCAGCGGGCTCCAGGCGGAGGTGCTGCGGCTGCGCAGCGAGCTCGTCCACTCCCAGGAGGAGCTGACCGGCCTGATGCGGGACTCGGGCGACGGCGCGGGGGACGACCAGGCCGACACGGGCACCAAGAACATCACGCGCGAGCACGAGCTGGCCCTCGCCGCGAACGCCCGGGAGATGCTGGAGCAGACCGAGCACGCCCTGGAGCGGCTCGACGCGGGCACGTACGGCCTGTGCGAGGTGTGCGGGAAGCCGATCGGCAAGGCGCGGATGCAGGCCTTCCCGCGGGCCACGCTCTGCGTCGAGGACAAACAGCGACAGGAGCGGCGCGGCTGACGATCTCGGCTGCCGGTCTCGTACGCCTGTGCCGTACCCTCGACGCACGGTCAGGCATCGAGGTCGAGGGACTCACTCACGTGGCAGAGGCGGAGCGCATCATCGGTACGCCGGATTCAGCAGGGGCCGACGAGACGGCCGCCTCCGACGAGTCGACGGCCCGCGAGGAGACCGCGGCCCCGGGCGGCGCGTCGGACCACGACGGCACGCCGGCCCCCGACGGCGCGGCCGCTCCGGAGGAGCGGCCCAGGGGCAGGCGCAGGATCGTCGCCCTCTTCGTCGTGGCCGTGCTCGCCTACCTGCTCGACCTCGGCAGCAAGATGCTGGTGGTCGCCAAGCTGGAGGGCCACGAGCCGATCGACCTGATCGGCGACCTGCTGCGGCTCGACGCCATCCGCAACCCGGGTGCCGCCTTCGGCATGGGCGAGGCCTTCACGATCATCTTCACCTGCATCGCGGCCGCCGTGATCGTCGTGATCATCCGGCTGGCGCGGAAGCTCTACAGCCTGCCCTGGGCGATCGCGCTCGGCCTGCTGCTCGGCGGCGCGCTCGGCAACCTCACGGACCGGATCTTCCGCTCGCCGGGCGTCTTCGAGGGCGCGGTCGTGGACTTCATCGCTCCCGCGCACTTCGCCGTCTTCAACCTCGCCGACTCGGCGATCGTCTGCGGCGGCATCCTGATCGTCATCCTGTCGTTCCGGGGCCTGGACCCCGACGGCACCGTCCACAAGGACTGAGCCCGACCACGGCGGAAGACAAGGTGTCTTCCGCACAAGGCATACTCGACGGGTGAGTACGAGTCCCGAGATCCGCACGCTGCCCGTTCCCGATGGCCTGGAGGGCGAGCGCGTCGACGCCGCCATCGCCCGTATGTTCGGGTTCTCCCGTACGAAGGCGGCCGAGCTGGCCGCCGCAGGGAAGGTCCAGGTCGACGGCTCCGTCGTCGGCAAGTCCGAGCGGGTCAGCGGCGGCGCGTGGCTCGAGGTCGAGATGCCGGGCGCGGCCGCGCCCGTGCAGGTCGTCGCCGAGCCCGTCGAGGGCATGGAGATCGTCCACGACGACGACGACATCGTCGTGATCATGAAGCCGATCGGCGTCGCCGCGCACCCCAGCCCCGGCTGGACCGGCACCACGGTCATCGGCGGCCTCGCCGCCGCCGGGTACCGCATCTCCACCTCCGGCGCCGCCGAGCGCCAGGGCATCGTGCACCGCCTCGACGTCGGCACCTCCGGTCTGATGGTGGTCGCCAAGTCGGAGTACGCGTACACCTCGCTCAAGCGCCAGTTCAAGGAGCGCACGGTCGACAAGCGCTACCACGCGCTGGTCCAGGGCCACCCGGACCCGATGAGCGGCACCATCGACGCGCCGATCGGCCGGCACCCGAACCACGACTACAAGTGGGCGGTCACCGCCGACGGCAAGGCCTCCGTCACGCACTACGACCTCATCGAGGCGTACCGCTCGGCCTCGCTGCTCGACATCAAGCTGGAGACGGGCCGCACCCACCAGATCCGGGTGCACATGTCCGCCCACCGCCACCCCTGCGTCGGCGACCTCACCTACGGCGCCGACCCGACGCTCGCCAAGCGCCTCGGCCTGACCCGGCAGTGGCTGCACGCCGTCCGCCTCGGCTTCGAGCACCCGGGCGACGGGTCCTGGGTCGAGTTCGCCAGCACCTACCCCGAGGACCTGCAGAAGGCCCTCGACCGGATCGCGTCGGAGAGCCGGTGACCGCCCCGTACAGCGTCCGCGAGGCGCTCGGGGACGAGGACCGGGAGGCCTGCTTCGCGGTGCGCCGCGAGGTCTTCGTCGAGGAGCAGGGCGTCCCGCAGGAGCTGGAGTACGACACGTACGACGCGACCGCGGTGCACGTGCTCGCGATGGGCGCGGACGGACTGCCGCTGGGCACCGGCCGCCTGCTGCACGGGGCGGACGCGGTCGGCAAGACCGGCGCCGACGCCTCCGTCGGCTCCCTCGGCCGGCTCGCCGTCGCCAAGGCCGCCCGCGGTCTCGGGGTCGGCGCGGCGCTCGTGCGGGGCATCGAGGACGCGGCGCGCGAGCGCGGTCTGAGCGCCGTCGACCTCCACGCGCAGACCCACGCGCTGGGCTTCTACGAGCGGCTGGGCTACGTGGCGTACGGGCCCGAGTTCCCGGACGCGGGGATGCCGCACCGGGCCATGCGACGCGCGCTGTAGCGGGCATGGCGAAGGGCCGGTCCGGGAGGACAGGCCCTGGAGGAGGACCCGGGGGTGCGCCCGGGCCGGGTGTCGGTTACTTGAAGGTGTGGCACCCGTGCGGGCGCTCGTCGACGGGGCCGGTGCACTGACCGCTCTGGCCGCCACCGTTTCCGCCGTTGGTCGGCGGGTGCGGGGTCGCCAGTGCTGCCGAGCCGGCGCCGAGCACGCCGGTGATGGCCAGCACCAGAGCGGCCGCGCGGCGCCCGATGTGCTGCTTCAGCATGACATCCTCCTGGCGAGTGGTCGGAATGTCCCTTTTATGATAGGGCCTCCGACTTGTTGCCCGCCTGGAGAGGACACCGTGGACCAGCTCGCCCTGCTGTTCCTGCTGCTGCTCGGCGCCTTGCTCACCGTTCCCCTCGGGGAACGGCTGGGGCTGCCCGCGCCGGTCCTGATGACCCTCGTCGGGATCGTGCTGGCCTTCCTGCCCTTCGTGCCGAACGTCGAGATCCCGCCGGAGTTCATCCTCCCGCTGGTGCTGCCGCCCCTGCTGTACGCCTCCGTGCAGCGGACCTCCTGGCGGCAGTTCGCGGCCAACAGACGGCCCATCTTCCTGCTCGCGGTCGCCCTGGTCTTCGTCACCACCGCAGCCGTCGGCGCGGTCGCGCACTCGCTCGTGCCCGGCCTCCCGCTGGCCGCCGCCCTGGCGCTCGGCGCCCTCGTCGCGCCGCCGGACCCGGTCGCCGCGACCGCCGTGGCCGGCTCGCTCGGGCTGCCCCGCAGGCTCGTGTCGATCCTGGAGGGCGAGGGGCTCTTCAACGACGTCACCGCCATCGTGCTCTACCACGTGGCGATCGCCGCCGTCGTCAGCGGCTCCTTCTCCTGGCCCGAGGCGCTCGGCCAGTTCGCGCTCTCCGCCGTGGTCGCCGTGGCCGTCGGCCTGGCGCTCGGCTGGCTCGCCAACAAGCTCATCGGACTGCTCGGCGACGCCACCCTGCAGACCGGCCTCACCCTCCTCGTCCCCTTCGTGAGCTACGTCGTCGCCGAGGAGCTGCACGGCTCCGGTGTCCTCGCCGTCCTGCTCACCGCGCTCTTCCTGGCCGAACACGCGGCCGACGCCGACGACGTCATGGGCCGGCTCGCCGGACAGACCTTCTGGCAGATCGTCGACACCCTCGTCACCGGCATCGCCTTCGGCCTCATCGGCCTGGAGCTCATCCACGTCTTCGGGGTCGCCGAGGGGCGTGGCCGGGAGATGCTCGGCTGGGGTGCCGCCGTCGTCGGCGTGGTCGTCGGCGTCCGTCTCCTCTGGCTGCTTCCCGCCACCTGGCTGGCGAAGCGGCTGCACACGCTCCGGGACGTCGACGAGGAGATCCCGATGAGCTGGCGGGAGACCGTCGTCATGTGGTGGGCGGGGATGCGCGGGGTGGCCTCGGTCGCGCTGGCGCTCGCCATCCCGCTCCGCACCGACGACGGCGCGCCCTTCCCCGGCCGCGACCAGATCGTCTTCATCGCCTTCTGTGTGATCATCGCCACTCTCGTCTTCCAGGGCCTCACGCTGCCCTGGCTGGTCAGGCGGCTCGGGGTGCGGGCCGACGCGGACGCCGAGCGCGCCCTGGAGCGCGAGCTCGCGATCCGGGCCGCGAAGGCCGCCAAGCGCAGGCTCAAGGAGATCGAGGAGGTCGAGGAGCTGCCCGAGGAGGTCCAGGAGCGGCTGATGCGCGGGGCGTACGACATCGGGGCACGGATCAGCCCGGACATGGTGGACGACGAGCGGCGGGCCGCCTTCGTGGAGCGGACGAAGCGGTTCAAGGCGGTGCAGCGGATCCAGCGGGAGCTGATGTCGGCCGCCCGGCACGAGGTCCTCGCGGCACGCAGCGAACCCGGCGCCGACCCCGAGGTGGTGGACCGGGTGCTGCGCCACCTGGACGTGCGCAGCATGCGCTGACGGCCGGGCCCGTCGGCGCCGGCCCGGGCCCGTGGGCGGCGCGGGGCCCGTCGGTGGCGGGGGCCGGGGGCTGTCGGAGGCGGGTGGCAGGATGGGAGGCATGGACATCATGCTCTTCCACTCGGCCTACGGGCTGACCCCTTCCGTCGAGGCGGCCGCCGAGCGGCTCCGGGCCGCCGGGCACCAGGTCTGGACGCCGGACCTCTACGACGGCCGGACGGTCGGGACCGTCGAGGAGGGCGTGAAGCTCCGGGACGAGATCGGCAAGGACGAGCTGCTGAAGCGTGCGGTCCTGGCCGCCGCCCCCTACTCCGAGCGGGGCCTGGTCTACATGGGCCTCTCCCTCGGGGCCTCGATCGCGCAGACCCTGGCGCTCGGGGACGAGAAGGCGCGCGGGCTGCTGCTGTTCCACGGCACCTCGGACCTCGCGGAGTCCGCCTCGGTGGACGAGCTGCCGGTCCAGCTGCACGTGGCCGAGCCCGACCCCTTCGAGACGGACGACTGGCTGTCCTCCTGGTACCTCCAGATGCGCAGGGCGGGGGCGGAGGTGGAGGTCTACCGCTATCGGGGCGCGGGGCACATCTACACGGACCCGGAGCTGCCCGACTGGGACGAGGAGGCGGCGGAGCGGACCTGGTCGGTGGCGCTCGCCTTCCTCGGCGAGCTGTAGGACCGTACGGAAAAGGGGTGTGGCCCCGGGGAGTTCCCCGGGGCCACACCCGTGTTCTGCGGACGGACCGTCAGGCGCGGTACGCGACCCAGGAGTCGTTCATGCGGGTCACCTGGCCCGAGGTGAACTGGTACATGCAGGAGTCGTACGTGTAGTCCATGAAGTTGTGGATCGGGTCCACACCGGCCTTGGAGGCGCAGGAGTCACGGCCGGTCGGGCACTCGTACGCGGGGCTCTTCTCGGCCGGGGTGTCGGCGACGTAGTCGCCGTTGCCCGTGCAGCCGCCCTGGAAGGTGTGGTACAGGCCCATCCAGTGGCCGACCTCGTGGGTGGCGGTGTCGCCCTCGTCGTAGTTGGCGGCGGAGCCGCCCGGGAGCGAGGAGTCGAGGATGACGACGCCGTCCATCTTCGGCTGGGACGCGTAGGAGCTGGGGAAGGTCGCCCAGCCGAGCAGTCCGCCGCCGAGCTTGGCGGTGTAGATGTTCAGGGCGTTCGCGCCGCCCTTGCGCAGGGTGTTCTTCATGTCCTTCTCGGCCTGCGAGCCGGAGGACAGGTTGTACCAGGTGGCGTTGTCCGTGTAGTCGGTCGCGGCCAGCGAGAACTGGAAGCCCGTGTTCACGTTGCCGGTGCCCTGGCCCGCGTAGGCGGCGTTGAGGACGGCCATCTGGTTGCTGACGTCCGTGGCGCTGAGCTTGCCCGTCGTGCCGCTGTGGATCACGTGGAAGTAGACGGGGATGGTGGCGCCGGCGGCGGCGGTGGTGGCGCTGAGGCGGCCGGAGTTCCGGGCGGTGGCGACCTTCTTCTTCAGGTCGTCGTCCATGGCCTTGGCCTGGGCGGCGGTGACGTCGTTGGGCTCGGCCTTGGTGGCGTCGCCCTTCGCCTTGCGGGCGCCGGACAGGGCGGTGGTGCCGTCCGCGCACTTCTCGGCCGACGCCAGCGTGGTGGTCGACGGGGTGGCCGCCGGGGCGGACAGCGGGGCCAGGGCCAGGGTTCCGGCCATGACGGCGGTGCCGATCATACGACGCGACATACGCGGTGATATGCGGACGAGAGCACGCACGGTGACTCCTTGCGGGGGGTTGTGGAGAGGGACTTCCTCGCCACCGCCCGGAGATTACGCGTCCATGTCAGAGGTCGTTGAGCATTGATCAAGCCCAATCATTCGTGGGGCAATTCGGGTCATCGGGAAGAAAAACTTGCGTCGCTTCCAGGGTTTGAGACGCGGACGTAACGAACGAAGTGACAGAGGCGGGTGGTGTGTCCGGATTCGATCTCCGGAACCCACCACCCGCCGTAGTGATGTGATCTCCCGTTAACACAAGAGATCATGGCTGAAAATCGCCCTTCGGGTGACGGTCACAGCACCGGCTGGTACACCCGCTCGACACGCTGCGTTCCGCTCAGCGTCCGGTACGAGCGCGCCCAGGCCGCCGTCGCGGCCGGATCCGTCTTGTCGGAGACCGTGTAGTAGTCCATCTGCGAACGCGCGGCGGTCACGTCGAGCACTCCGTACCCGTGGTGGTCCATGTCCACCCACTTCACATGGCGGTTGGCGGCCTTCACGGCGCCCGCGGCCACCACCGAGAGCGTGCCCGGGGCCACGTGCAGCAGGTCGTCCAGGTTGTCCGAGGTCACCGAGGTGACCACGAACTCGGTCGCCGCCGACTCCGAGAGCGGATACGTCGCGGCCTTCACCGGCACGTCGTTGGCCCAGGCCATGTGGATGTCGCCGGTCAGGAAGACCGTGTTCCGGATCGCCCGCGAGGTCAGGTGCGCGAGCAGCTCCTTGCGGTCGTCGGTGTAGCCGTCCCACTGGTCGACGTTGACCGCGAGTCCCTCCTTCGGCAGGCCGAGGAGTCCGGCGAGCGGCTCCAGGAGGTACGCCGGCAGCGAGCCGAAGGCGACCGGCGAGATCATCACCGAGGTGCCGACCAGCTGCCAGGTCGCGTCCGAACCGGCGAGCCCGGCCTTGAGCCAGTCCAGCTGCGCGCGGCCGGTGATGCTCCGCTCCGGGTCGTCGACCGTGCCGCTGCCCGTCTTCGCCGGCGCGGACCGGAACGAACGCAGGTCGAGCAGATGCAGATCGGCCAGCCTGCCGAAGCTCAGGCGGCGGAAGACCGTGCCCTCCGTGGAGGCGCGGACCGGCATCCACTCGAAGTAGGCCTGCTTCGCGGCGGCCACCCGGGCCGCCCACTCGCCCTCGGCGCCCGGGGTGTGGTTCTCGGCCCCGCCCGACCAGGCGTCGTTGGCGAACTCGTGGTCGTCCCAGATGGCGATCACCGGGTGCGCCGCGTGCAGCGCCTGGAGGTCGGCGTCCGTCTTGTACTTCCCGTGCCGGGTGCGGTAGTCGGCGAGCGAGACGATCTCGTGGCGCGGCTCGTGCTGCCGGACGACGTACTTCGCCTCGGGGTAGGCGCCGGTGGCGTACTCGTACAGGTAGTCGCCGAGGTGGAGGACCGCGTCCAGGTCGGCGCGGGCCGCGAGGTGGCGGTACGCGGAGAAGTGGCCGGACTCCCAGTTGGCGCAGGAGACCACGCCGAAGCGGACACCGGGCGCGGCGGCGTCGGCGGCGGGCGCGGTGCGGGTGCGGGCGGCCGGGGAGACGACGGCGCCCACGGTGAAGCGGAACCAGTAGGCGGTGGCCGGGCGCAGGCCCCGGACGTCGGCCTTCACCGTGTGGTCGGAGGCGGCGCTCGCCGTGGTGGTGCCGGAGGCGACGACCCGGGCGAAGGCGCGGTCCTCGGCGAGTTCCCAGCCGACCTGGACGTCGGGACCGAGGCCCGATCCGGGCACGGCCTCGGGGGTGGGGGTGACGCGCGTCCAGAGCAGGACGCCGTCGGGCAGCGGGTCGCCGGAGGCGACGCCGTGGAGGAAGGCGGGTGCCCCGGTGTCCGCGAGCGCCGGGGAGGCCGCGCCCAGGAGGACGGGCGCGACGGCGGCGGTGGCGGCGGCGGCCTTGACGACCGAGCGCCGGGTGGGGGCGGAGGATATGAAACGACTGGTCACGGGCAGTCAGATTACTGACGGGTACGCCCGAGGGGCAGGCGAATTCCGGAAGTTCGCCCACTCGTCGCCCGGGGGACGCCTGGGTCCCGTAACGCCCAGGCGTCCACGGGGCGCGGCGTCAGGACTTGAGGGCCGCGTCGATCGCCGTGTCGAAATCGGCCACCGTCACCGGCGGGTCGTCCGTGCCCCGGACGGTGACGGGCTTGCCGTCCATCTTCAGCGTCGGGGTGCCCCGCACCCCGCTGGCGTCGAAGGCCTTCGACATCTTCATCGCCCACGCGTCGAAGGTGCCGTCCTCGACGTTCTTCCGGAACTCGGCGTTGCCCTTGAGGGCCGGGACCGAGTCCGCCACCTCCAGCAGATAGGAGTCCTTGGCGAACCTGTCGTCCTTCTCCTCCGGGTGGAACTCCGTCGAGTACAGGGCGGACTTGTACTTCAGGAAGGCCTCGGGGCTGACGTTCAGCGCGGCGCCCAGCGCCGAGAGGGCGTTCTTCGAGCCCTCGCCCGGGATGCCGTCGTCGATGAAGGTGGCGCCGACGTACCGGATCTTGTACTTGCCGGCCTCGACGTCCTTCTCGACCGTGGAGCCCACGGCCTGCTCGAAGGTGGCGCAGACCGGGCAGCGCGAGTCCTCGTACAGCTCCAGGGTCTTCTTCGCGGAGTCCTTGCCGATGACGACGGTCGTGCCGTTCGTGCCCGTGGTGTTCTTCGGGGCCGTCACGGTCTTCGCGTCGGCCACCGCCTCCCAGTGGGAGGGCTTGTTCGACTGGACCACCGCGTAGCCGATGCCGCCGGCGGCGGCCAGGACGGCCACGGCCGAGACGCCGACGACGAGCTGCCGGCGGGCCCGGTCCTTCTTCGCCTGGCGCTCGCGCTCCTCGCGCAGGCGCTCGCGGGCGGCGGCCTTGTTGGCGTGGCTGTTGCGTGCACTCATGATCGTGATCTCCGTGAAGGGTGTGGGAAAGGCAGGGGGACGCGTCGGGGCCCGCTCAGACGGGAGCGAGCACCGGACGCGGCGGCCCCCGCCGCCCGACGGAGTGCACGAGGAGCCGGGCACGGGAGGACCGGGGCCGCTCGACGGGCCGCCCGGCCCGCCGCGGCGCCGGACCGGCGGCCCGGAAGAAGGCCGCCACGAGCAGCAGCGGCCGGAACGCGAAGGCCTCCACCGCGCGGAGCAGCCGGGCGAGCGCCCGCTCGCCGCCGCGCAGCCAGCAGGCCGCCGAGAGCCCCAGGCCCACATGGGCCAGGAGCAGCAGCCAGGGCAGCGCCGGGTCGGGGGAGTCGAGCAGGGCGGCCGCGCTCCCGCTCTCCGGGGTCACCACGCCGGGCAGCGGCGTGCCGACGGCGCCGCCGCAGAACACCTCCACGCCCACCGAGCGCAGCGAACCGGCGACCGGGCCGCCGGCGGGTCCGTAACAGACCGCCTGACCGCTGGTGAAGAGGGTGTCGGCGGCCAGCTCCAGCGGGACGAGGAGCCCGGCGATCGGGCCGAGGCCGCGCTCGCGGCCGGCCAGCGCGTACGCCACGGCGAAGACGCCGACCGCGACCGGGGCGACCGTCCCGAGCGGCAGCGGCACGCGGGAGAGCAGCACGTGGGACGCCACGGACAGCGTCACGACCAGTGCCGTGAAGAACGCCGCCCGCAGCGCCCTCAGCTGCGTCCCTGCCGTGTCCATCGTCGTGGAGTGTCCCATGCGGGCCCGTAAGGGGTCCCTAAACAGAACCTGTGGACGGTCGCACCGGCCCCTGCGGTCCCGCTCTACAGCCCCGGGATCCGGCCGTTGCGGAAGAGGTCCACGAAGATCTGGTGGTCCGCCCGCGCCCGCGCCCCGTAGGCGTGCGCGAAGTCGACCAGCAGCTCGGCGAAGCCCTCCTCGTCGGCGGCGATCGCCGCGTCGATGGCCCGCTCCGTGGAGAACGGGACCAGGGAGTGGCCGCTGGAGTCGTCCGCCGCCGCGTGCATCGTGGCCGTCGCCCGGCCCAGGTCGGCGACGGTGGCCGCGATGTCCTGCGGGTCGTCGATGTCCGACCAGTCCAGGTCCACCGCGTACGGCGACACCTCGGCGACCAGCTGCCCGGAGCCGTCCAGCTCGGTCCAGCCCAGCCACGGGTCGGCATGCGCCTGGAGCGCCCGCTGCGAGATCACCGTGCGGTGCCCCTCGTGGTGGAAGTACCCGCGCACCGCCGCGTCGGTGACGTGCCGCGAGACCGCGGGGGTCTGCGCCTGCTTCAGGTAGATCACGACGTCGTTCTCCAGGGCGTCGGTGTGACCCTCCAGGAGGATGTTGTACGAGGGGAGGCCGGCCGAGCCGATGCCGATCCCGCGCCGCCCGACGACGTCCTTCACCCGGTACGAGTCGGGGCGGGCGAGGGAGGACTCCGGCAGGGTCTCCAGGTAGCCGTCGAAGGCGGCGAGGACCTTGTACCGGGTGGCCGCGTCCAGCTCGATCGCGCCGCCGCCCGCCGCGAAGCGCCGCTCGAAGTCGCGGATCTCGGTCATCGAGTCGAGCAGCCCGAAGCGGGTCAGCGCCCGGGCCTCGCGCAGGGCGCCGAGCAGCGCCCCGTCGGCGGTCTCCAGGGTGAAGGCGGGGACCTCGTCGCCCTTGGCGCCGGTCGCGAGGGCGTGGATCCGCTCGCGGTAGGCCGCGGCGTAGATCCGGACCAGGTGGGTGATCTGCTCGTCGCTGAGCGCCTTGGCGTAGCCGATCAGGGCGAGCGAGGCCGCGAGCCGCTTCAGGTCCCAGGTGAAGGGGCCGACGTACGCCTCGTCGAAGTCGTTGACGTTGAAGACGAGGCGGCCGTTGGCGTCCATGTACGTGCCGAAGTTCTCGGCGTGGAGGTCGCCGTGGATCCAGACCCGGCCGGTCCGCTCGTCCAGGTACGGGCCGCCCTCCCGGCGCTCCCCCTCCAGGTCCGCGTAGAAGAGGCACGCGGTGCCGCGGTAGAAGGCGAAGGCGGAACCGGCCATCTTCCGGAACTTGACGCGGAAGGCCGCGGGATCGGCGGCGAGGAGCTCGCCGAAGGCGGTGTCGAAGACGGCGAGGATGTGCTCACCGCGCTCGGCTGCGGTGGGCTGCGGGACCGACATCGAGGGTGCCTCCAGGTGCAGGGCGTGGTGCAAGGATGTGCAAGACAATTGGGACAGGCGCTCCCTGTCTCCCAACGCGCGACGGTACCCCCGAGTGCCCGTGATCTGTCAGTCGGCCGACGTAGACTTCGACGCTGTCCCCCCAGAAGTTCATCGCCGGAGGCCTCCCCCGTGACCAAGCCGCCCTTCACGCACCTCCACGTCCACACCCAGTACTCGCTGCTGGACGGTGCCGCGCGGCTGAAGGACATGTTCAACGCGTGCAACGAGATGGGCATGACCCACATCGCCATGTCCGACCACGGCAACCTGCACGGGGCGTACGACTTCTTCCACTCGGCGAAGAAGGCCGGGGTCACGCCGATCATCGGCATCGAGGCGTACGTCGCCCCGGAGTCCCGGCGCAACAAGCGGAAGATCCAGTGGGGCCAGCCGCACCAGAAGAAGGACGACGTCTCCGGTTCCGGCGGTTACACCCACAAGACCATCTGGGCGGCGAACGCCACCGGCCTGCACAACCTCTTCAAGCTCTCCTCCGACGCCTACGCCGAGGGCTGGCTGCAGAAGTGGCCCCGGATGGACAAGGAGACCATCTCCCAGTGGTCCGAGGGCCTGATCGCCTCCACCGGCTGCCCCTCCGGCGAGCTCCAGACCCGACTGCGCCTCGGCCAGTTCGACGAGGCCCTGAAGTCCGCCTCCGAGTACCAGGACATCTTCGGCAAGGACCGCTACTTCCTGGAGCTGATGGACCACGGCATCGAGATCGAGCGCCGGGTCCGCGACGGGCTCCTGGAGATCGGCAAGAAGCTCGGCATCCCGCCGCTGGTCACGAACGACTCGCACTACACGTACGCGCACGAGGCCGGCGCGCACGACGCCCTCCTCTGCATCCAGACCGGCAAGAACCTCTCGGACCCGGACCGCTTCAAGTTCGACGGCACCGGCTACTACCTGAAGTCCACGGACGAGATGTACGCCATCGACTCCTCGGACGCCTGGCAGGAGGGCTGCGCGAACACGCGGCTCGTGGCCGACCAGATCGACGTCACCGGCATGTTCGAGGCCAAGAACCTCATGCCGAAGTTCGACATCCCCGAGGGCTACACCGAGGTCACCTGGTTCCGCGAGGAGACCATGCGGGGCATGCACCGCCGCTTCCCGAACGGGATCCCGGAGGACCGCATGAAGCAGGTCGAGTACGAGATGGACACCATCATCTCGATGGGCTTCCCCGGCTACTTCCTCGTCGTCGCCGACTTCATCATGTGGGCGAAGAAGCAGGGCATCGCCGTCGGCCCCGGCCGGGGCTCCGCGGCCGGCTCGATCGTCGCGTACGCCATGGGCATCACCGACCTCGACCCGATCCCGCACGGCCTGATCTTCGAGCGCTTCCTCAACCCCGAGCGCATCTCGATGCCCGATGTCGACATCGACTTCGACGAGCGTCGGCGCGTCGAGGTGATCCGGTACGTGACGGAGAAGTACGGCTCCGACAAGGTCGCCATGATCGGCACGTACGGAAAGATCAAGGCGAAGAACGCCATCAAGGACTCCGCGCGCGTCCTCGGCTACCCGTACGCCATGGGCGACCGGCTCACCAAGGCCATGCCCGCCGACGTCCTCGGCAAGGGCATCGACCTCAACGGCATCACCGACCCCTCGCACCCGCGCTACAGCGAGGCCGGCGAGATCCGCGCGATGTACGAGAACGAGCCGGACGTCAAGAAGGTCATCGACACCGCCCGGGGCGTCGAGGGCCTGGTCCGCCAGATGGGCGTGCACGCCGCCGGCGTGATCATGTCCAGCGAGCCGATCGTCGACCACGCCCCGATCTGGGTGCGGCACACCGACGGCGTCACCATCACGCAGTGGGACTACCCGCAGTGCGAGTCGCTCGGCCTGCTGAAGATGGACTTCCTCGGCCTGCGCAACCTGACGATCATGGACGACGCCGTCAAGATGGTGAAGTCCAACAAGGGGATCGACATCGATCTCCTGGCGCTGCCGCTCGACGACGCGAAGACCTTCGAACTGCTCCAGCGCGGTGACACCCTCGGCGTCTTCCAGTTCGACGGCGGGCCGATGCGCTCGCTGCTGCGGCTGATGAAGCCCGACAACTTCGAAGACATCTCCGCCGTGTCCGCCCTGTACCGGCCGGGCCCGATGGGCATGAACTCGCACACGAACTACGCCCTGCGCAAGAACGGCCAGCAGGAGATCACCCCGATCCACCCCGAGCTGGAGAAGCCGCTCGAAGAGGTGCTCGCGGTCACCTACGGCCTCATCGTGTACCAGGAGCAGGTGCAGAAGGCCGCCCAGATCATCGCCGGCTACTCGCTCGGCGAGGCCGACATCCTCCGTCGCGTCATGGGCAAGAAGAAGCCCGAGGAGCTGGCGAAGAACTTCACCATCTTCCAGGCCGGCGCCAAGAAGAACGGCTACAGCGACGAGGCCATCCAGGCCCTCTGGGACGTCCTGGTCCCCTTCGCCGGCTACGCCTTCAACAAGGCGCACTCCGCCGCGTACGGCCTGGTCTCCTACTGGACCGCCTACCTCAAGGCGAACCACCCGGCCGAGTACATGGCGGGACTGCTCACCTCGGTCAAGGACGACAAGGACAAGTCCGCGGTCTACCTCAACGAGTGCCGCCGCATGGGCATCAAGGTCCTGCCGCCCAACGTGAACGAGTCCGAGTCGAACTTCGCCGCCCAGGGCGACGACGTGATCCTCTTCGGCCTCTCCGCCATCCGGAACGTCGGCACCAACGTCGTCGAGTCGATCATCAAGACGCGCAAGGCCAAGGGGAAGTACTCCTCCTTCCCCGACTTCCTCGACAAGGTCGAGGCCGTCGTCTGCAACAAGCGGACGGTCGAGTCGCTGATCAAGGCCGGCGCCTTCGACGAGATGGGCCACACCCGCAAGGGCCTGGTCGCCCACCACGAACCCATGATCGACAACGTGGTGGCGGTCAAGCGCAAGGAGGCCGAGGGACAGTTCGACCTCTTCGGCGGGATGGGTGAGGAGGCGAGCGACGAGCCGGGCTTCGGCCTGGACGTCGAGTTCTCCGACGTCGAGTGGGAGAAGTCGTACCTGCTCGCCCAGGAGCGCGAGATGCTCGGCCTCTACGTCTCCGACCACCCGCTCTTCGGCATCGAGCACGTCCTGTCCGACAAGACGGACGCGGCGATCTCCCAGCTGACCGGCGGCGAGCACGGCGACGGCGCGGTCGTCACCATCGGCGGCATCATCTCCGGCCTCCAGCGCAAGATGACCAAGCAGGGCAACGCCTGGGCGATCGCCACCGTCGAGGACCTGGCCGGCTCCATCGAGTGCATGTTCTTCCCGGCCACGTACCAGCTGGTCTCCACCCAGCTGGTCGAGGACACGGTCGTCTTCGTGAAGGGGCGGCTGGACAAGCGCGAGGACGTGCCCCGGCTCGTCGCCATGGAGCTGATGGTCCCCGACCTGTCGAACGCCGGGACCAACGCGCCGGTGGTCCTCACCATCCCGACGGTCAAGGTGACCCCGCCGATGGTCAGCAGGCTCGGCGAGATCCTCAAGCACCACAAGGGCAACACCGAGGTGCGGATCAAGCTCCAGGGCCCCCGGAAGACGACCGTCCTCCGGCTCGACCGGCACCGGGTGCAGCCCGACCCGGCGCTCTTCGGAGACCTGAAGGTGCTGCTCGGCCCGTCCTGCCTGGCCGGCTGAGCCCACTCCGCACACGCGCAAGGGGCGCGCCCGTCGTCACGGGCGCGCCCCTTTGCCGTCGGTCGCTTCGGAAGGCCTCAGTTGTGGCCGAAGCGCTTCTGGCGACCCTTGCGGGCCATGTCACCGGGTGTGACCTGGCTCGCGCGCTGCTCGGCCTGCGATTCCAGCGCGGACTGCTGTGCCTGCTGCGTGCCGCGCTCGGCGGGCGACTGCTGCTTCTGACCGCGGGTCTGGTTGCGGTTCTTGGCCATGGGGATGCCTCCTCAAAGGGTCCTAGGGGCCAGGGCCGCTGTCAGACTCACATACGGCACGAACCGCCGCATGTTGGATCATTACGGACCGTAAGGGCCCGCCGGGACGTGCTATCCGCCACGCCGATGATCCAGTTCCGACGGTCAAGCCCCCGGCGGTCGGGCAGACTCGAAGGAAACCCGAAGCACCTTCCGATCCCGATTCCGATCCCGAGCCGACCCCGAGGCTCACGAAAGAGGGTGGAACACGTGGACCGCTGCGTCGTCCTGGTGGACGCCGGCTATCTGCTGGGCGCCGCCGCCAGTCTCCTCGCCGGGGAACCGGCCCGTTCCAGGATCACCGTCGACCACGCCGGCCTGATCCAGCAGCTGCGGCAGCGCGCCGAGGCCGAGACCGCGCTGCCCCTCCTGAGGATCTACTGGTTCGACGGCGCGCCCGACCGGGTGCCCCAGCCCGAGCACCGCAGACTGCGCGTGATGCCCCGCGTCACCGTCCGGCTCGGTGCTCTGACCCGGAGCGACGGGCGCTGGGCGCAGAAGGGCGTCGACGCGGCCATGCACACCGAGCTGACCGAGCTCGCCAGGAACAGGGCCTGCTCCGACATCGTGCTCGTCACCGGAGACGGCGATCTGCTGCCCGGTCTCATGTCGGCCAAGGAGCACGGCGTCGCCGTCCACCTGTGGGCCGTCCAGGCCGCCGACGGCGACTACAACCAGTCCGAGGACCTCGTCGCCGAGGCCGACGAGCGGCGGGTCCTCGACCGGGCCTGGATCACCCGCGCCGTCCGCGCCAAGGAGCTCACCGGCCTCTGCGCGCCGCCGCCCGCCCCGCGCCCGGAGATCGCCGCCATCCTCTCCGCGCCGCTGCCCGAGGCGGCCCTCGCCGCCTCCGCCGAACGGGCCGCCGAGGCCGCCGCCGTGGGCGCCCGGGACGGGGCACCGGCATCGGCGTCCGCGTCCTGGAGGCCGAGGCCGCGGACCTGCCCC
>NZ_JBEXSZ010000148.1:0-20568 GCF_040613865.1 Streptomyces sp. NPDC006197
GGTACTGCAGGGGGGACCCTGTGGGAGAGTAGGACACCGCCGAACAATCATTGTGGGAAAGCCCCGCACCTCATGGTGCGGGGCTTTTCTGCGTTTACGGCACGGCCGGATCTCCCTTCGGGAGACGGGGCTTTCGCCGGTGTTCAGAGGCGGCCGGCTGCTTTCAGGGCGAGGTAGGCGTCCGCCAGGGCGGGAGCGAGGGTTTCGGGGGTGGCGTCGACGACCGTGACGCCGTGGCGCTGGAGCTGGTCCGCGGTGCGGGCGCGCTGGGACTGGGTCTGCGTGGCGGCCGCGGCCTCGTAGACGGCTTCGATCGTGCCGCGTTCCCCGGCCATGCGCGTCACATGGGGATCGGCGACGGAGGCCACCAGGACCGTGTGGCGCTGGGCGAGCTGTGGGAGGACCGGGAGGAGGCCCTCTTCGATCGGGGCGGCGTCGAGGCCGGTCAGGAGGACGATCAGCGAGCGGCGCGGAGCGCGTGCCAGGGCCGTCGCGGCGAGACCGCGTGCGTCGGTCTCCACGAGTTCGGGTTCCAGCGGGGCGAGGGCGTTGACCACGGCCGGCAGGACGTCGCCGGCGGAGCGGCCCTGGACCTGGGCGCGGAGGCGGCGGTCGTAGGCCAGGAGGTCCACGCGGTCACCGGCTCGGGAGGCGAGCGCGGTGAGGAGGAGGGCCGCGTCCATGGAGGCGTCCAGGCGGGGGACGTCTCCGACGCGGCCGGCCGAGGTGCGGCCGGTGTCGAGGACGATCAGGATGTGCCGGTCTCGTTCGGGTCGCCAGGTGCGGACGGCGACGGTGGTCTGGCGGGCCGTGGCCCGCCAGTCGATCGAGCGGGTGTCGTCGCCAGGGACGTACTCGCGGAGGCTGTCGAACTCCGTGCCCTCGCCTCGGGTGAGCACGCTGGTGCGGCCGTCGAGCTCGCGGAGCCGGGCCAGGCGCGACGGCAGGTGCTTGCGGCTGGTGAAGGGCGGCAGGACACGGACGGTCCAGGGGACCTCGTGGTGGCCCTGGCGGGCCGCGAGGCCGAGGGGTCCGAACGAGCGGACCGTGATCCGTTCGGCGTGGCGGTCGCCGCGGCGGGTCGGGCGCAGGCTCGTGGTGAGCCGGCGGCGCTCGCCGGCGGGGACGGTCAGCCGGCGGCGTGAAGAGGCCTGTTCGGTGCCGGGGAGCCAGCTGCTGGGCGGCCAGGCGTCGCGGAGTTGGGCGCGGAGGCGGCGGCGGGACGGGTTGGTGACGGTGAGCTGGACTTCGGCCTCGTCACCGAGTCGAACGGATGTATCACCACTTCGGGTGAATCGGAGCGTTCGTACTGGCGCCGCCAGGGCGTAGTCGCACAGAATTGCGAGGGAGAGGGGCGCGTTCACCGCGAGCATCCCCGTCCAGCTGGGGGCGAGGATGCCGACGGGGAGCGATCCGAGGGCGGCGAGCAGTGCGGTTCGTCCGGTGAGGGCCATGGGGCGCCGTTCTCAGCGGGGGACGGGGACGTGGGCGAGGATCGAATTGATGACGGAGTCGGGGGTGACCCCCTCCATCTCGGCCTCGGGCCGCAGGTGGATGCGATGACGCAGGGTGGGGAGAGCGAGGGCCTTCACATCGTCCGGGGTGACGTAGTCCCGGCCGGTGAGCCAGGCCCAGGCGCGGGCGGTGGAGAGCAGGGCGGTGGCGCCTCGGGGGGAGACCCCGAGCGTGAGCGAGGGGGATTCACGCGTGGCACGACAGATATCGACGACATAGCCGGCGATCTCGGTGGAGACCGAGACCTTGGCGACGGCGGCCCGGGCCGCCTCGAGCTCGGCGGGGCCCGCCACGGGGCGGACGCCGGCGGCCTTCAGGTCGCGGGGGTCGAAGCCCTCGGCGTGACGGGTGAGGACGTGGATCTCGTCTGCGCGTGAGGGCAGAGGGACCGTCAGCTTGAGCAGGAAACGGTCCAGTTGGGCCTCAGGGAGAGGGTAGGTGCCCTCGTACTCGACGGGGTTCTGGGTCGCGGCGACCAGGAACGGCTCCGGGAGGGGGCGCGGCGTGCCGTCGACCGTGACCTGACGCTCCTCCATCGCTTCCAGGAGGGAGGACTGGGTCTTCGGGGGCGTGCGGTTGATCTCGTCGGCGAGCAGCAGGTTGGTGAAGACCGGACCGGGCTGGAAGGAGAACTCGGCGGTGCGGGCGTCGTAGAGCAGGGAGCCGGTGACGTCGCTGGGCATCAGGTCGGGGGTGAACTGGACGCGCTTGGTGTCGAGTTCGAGCGCCGCGGCCAGTGAGCGGACCAGGAGCGTCTTGGCTACTCCGGGGACGCCTTCGAGGAGGACGTGCCCCCGGCAGAGCAGGGCGACGACGAGACCGGTGACGGCGGGGTCCTGGCCGACCACGGCCTTCGCGATCTCGGTGCGCAGGGCCTCCAGGGAGGCGCGGGCGCTGTCCGAGTCCGTGGCGGTCTCGGGGGTCGGGGCGCTCATGAGGTGCGTACCTCTCTTTCGAGGGCGTCGAGTTGGTCCGCCAGGCGGATGAGGGTGGCGTCGTCGGCGGGAGCCGGGCCGAAGAGGAGGTTCCTGGGGTCCGCGGTCGTCTCGGGGAGACGGGCGGAGAGTGCGGGGAGGAGACGGTCGGGGGAGTGGGCGTCCTGGACGGGGACGCCGAGCAGCGGGGCGAGCCGGGTGCGGGTCGCGGTGCGCAGGACGGAGGCGGCGCGGTCGCGGGCGTTCGCCTTGCGGTAGAGGCGGGCGCGACCCTCGGTGGACTCGGAGGCGCGGAGGGCGACGGGGAGGCGCTCGGTGACCAGGGGGCCGAGGCGGCGGCCGCGCCAGAGGGCGGCCAGCAGGGCCGCGAGGGCGAGTTGGAGGGTGCCCCACAGCCAGCCGGAGGGGATGAGGGCGAGGAAGTTGCCCGTGGTGTCCTCGGCGGGTGTGTCGGTGGTGGCCGAGGTGTCGGAGAGGGAGGGGAGGTACCAGACGAGATGGGGCTGGGAGCCGAGGAGTTGCAGGGCCAGCGAGGCGTTGCCCCGTTGGTCGAGGCGGGAGTTGTAGAGGATGTCGGGCGAGCCGAGGAGGACGGTGTCGGTGGTGCCCGTGCCGCCGCCGGTGCCGGGGAGGAGGAGCAGGGTGGGCAGGCCGTCGGCGCGGTAGCAGGCCTCGGCGGGAGTGCCGGGGAAGGTCTCGTAGCGTTCGCCGCCGAGGTCGACGCTGCCGGCGCGGGTGGCGGCCGGCAGGGCGCAGCCGGGGGCGCGTTCCTTCACCGGGGTGCTCGGGGCGCTGATGACTCCCGGGGCCAGGGTGCCGAGGGAGGCGCGGCCGGCGCCGACGAGGACCGTGCGGGTGGCGGAGCCGGTCATGGCCGAGTGGAGCGTGGACCGCTGGGCGTCCGTCAGCAGGTCGGGGGTGGTGACCAGGAGGGTGGTTCCGGTGTCCGTGGCCGCCGTGGCCTCGGCCAGGGTGGTGGCGAGGGTGACGGTGACGCCGTGGGTCTTGAGGAGTTCGGCGACGGCGCGGCTGCCCTGGGGGTCGGCGGAGCGCGGGTCGAGGGCGCCGTGGGCGTCGGTGGACCGGACCGTCGCGAGGGCGAGGCCGCCGGTCAGGATCAGGGCGAGGACGAGGACCGTGCCGCGGACGCGGGTCCACACCTGGCGGGCGGAGGGGGCCGTCGAGGTGGTACCGGTGACCGGGCGGCTCATGAGGGCGTCCCCGTGGAGGCGGTGTCGAGGGTCGGGCGGGTCCGTTCCAGGGCGGTGTCCAGTGCCTCGACGCGGCGGTACGCGGGCTCGTCGGCGGTGCGGCCGCCGTACGTGACGTCGTCGAAGGCGCGGGCCGCGAGGCGCAGGTCGTCCGCGTGGGAGGGGAGGGAGCGGCCTGCTTCGGCGGCGGCCTCGTCGGCGGTGCGGCCGGGGCGGGGTTCGAGGAGGGTGCGCTCCTCCAGGGAGCGGACGATGGCCCGCATCCGTTCCTGGACGGCCTCGTTCCAGCGGCCGGCGGAGGCGTGCCGTGCGGCGGCCGTCCGGTGGTCCCGGGCGGTGCGGGGGCCGTCGGCGAAGAGGGAGTCGCCGGTGGTGCCGGGTGCCCGGCGCGGGGTGCCGAGGCGCCACCAGAGGGCGGCGACCAGGGCGGCCACCACCAGGACGATGACGACGAGGCCGAGGACTCCGCCCGGGGTGGCCCCCGAGGCGGCGCCGAAGAGGTCGTCCAGCCACTCCCAGAAGCGGCCGAGGCCGCGCTGGAGGAGGTTCGGATCGTTCTCGTGGTACCTCGGATCGGACAGCTCCCGCTCCGCCGCCTCGCGAGCGGGGACGCGGGAGATGTCCACCGGCGTGTCGCCGTCGGCACGCGGTCGTGTCAGTGCCGCGGCCGTTCCCCCCGTGAACGTCACCGCATCAGCCCCCGACGGTGTCGGTGCCCGGCGTGGGGCCGTAGCCGGGGAGGCCCGCGGCCCGGGCCAGTTCGAGGTCCAGGGCTTCGCGGCGGATGCGCTGGTCCACGTAGAGGAGGACGGTCACGCCGGCCGAGATCGGATAGGTGATCGCGCTGGTGATCACGCCGCCGATGCCCGTGATGATCAGGAACGGCCAGCCGAACGTGGTGGTGGTCCCGGACAGCAGGCCGGAGAAGCCCTCGCCGTCGACCGCGATGCCGATGATGGTGAACGGGATCGCGATGATCATGGCGAAGAGGAAGATCAGCAGCTGTGTCAGCAGGGTGATGCCGAAGATCCGCCACCACGAGCCCCGCACCAGCTTCGCCGAGCGCTTCAGCGACGGGACGACGCCCTGGCGCTCCAGCATCAGGGCGGGGGAGGAGAGGCTGAAGCGGATCCACAGCCAGACGACCGCCGCGGCGGCGCCGAGGCCGCCGAGGAAGATCAGGGCCACGCCCGGGGCACCGCCGATCAGGAGGCCGGGGAGCAGGCCGACGGTCACGACGGCGACGGTCATCGCTGCGAGGAGCAGGGTCAGGCCGAGGAGCCGGAGCAGGCGCGGGCGGGCCTCCTGCCAGGCGGAGCCCAGCGAGACCGGGCGGCCGAGGACCGCGCGGCTGATGACGACGGTCAGCAGGGCGGCGCTCACGAGCGACGCCATCATCGTCACGAGGAGCGATGGGCTCAGGGCGATCAGGGAGGCCTTGGCCGAGTCGACGAGCTGCTGCAGCTGCTCGGCGGGCGTGGCGTGCGCGTCGACCTCGGTGGGCGCCGGCACGAGGTACCGCTGGGCCAGGATGTTGGCGGTCTGGGAGATCACCGCGACCGTGACGGTGAGGGGGAGGACCGTGCGCCAGTAGGAGCGGAGGACCTTCACCGCGCCGTCGAGGATCTCTCCCATGCCCAGCGGGCGCAGCGGGATGACGCCGGGCTTCGCGGCCGGGGGCCTGCCCCAGTGGACGTTCGGCGGCGGGGTTCCCCAGTTCTGGCCGGGTGCCGGGGGCGGGGTCCGGTCGGTCGGCGGGGACCACTGGCCGGCGGGCGGCTGGTCCTTGGACCACTGGATGGTGGAGCCGTTCGCCTCGGTCGAGGAGGAGGGTCCGGGGACCCCCGAGCCGTCCTGGCCGTCGGGGGCGGATCCGGGCGAGGTCCAGCCCGGAGTGTCGTTCACGGTCGTCCACCTCGGAGGAATGGTCGCGGTGCCGGATCGGCGAACCGGCTCGGTCACGGCGGCCGACACCTGACACGGCGGCGGGCCGGGTGCCATCGTGCCACGCGGGGCCCGCCCATGGGACGGAGCCCGCATCTCCTTCGTACCTTTGTCCGGACCTTCATTGTGCGAGCGGCAGGCGGCACACTGTGCGGATGCCCGATCAGGACGCGCGAACCGCGCACCGGCGGGCCGAACGGGCCGCCCCTCCACGAGAGCGCGGCCCAGGCAGGGGGAAGCGCTGTGGGACAGGTCACGGCAGGTAACGATTGGCTAATGGGATGATGTCGATATGAAGGGACGCGTTCTTGTCGTCGACGACGACACCGCACTGGCCGAGATGCTCGGCATCGTGCTGCGGGGTGAAGGGTTCGAGCCGTCGTTCGTCGCGGACGGTGACAAGGCGCTTGCCGCTTTCAGAGAGGCCAAGCCCGATCTGGTGCTGCTGGACCTGATGCTGCCCGGCAGGGACGGCATCGAGGTGTGCCGGCTCATCCGCGCCGAGTCCGGTGTGCCGATCGTCATGCTCACGGCCAAGAGCGACACCGTCGACGTGGTCGTGGGCCTGGAGTCCGGCGCCGACGACTACATCGTGAAGCCGTTCAAGCCGAAGGAGCTCGTCGCCCGCATCCGGGCGCGGCTGCGGAGGTCCGAGGAGCCCGCTCCCGAGCAGCTCACCATCGGCGACCTCGTCATCGACGTGGCCGGGCACTCCGTGAAGCGGGACGGGCAGTCCATCGCCCTGACCCCGCTGGAGTTCGACCTGCTGGTCGCGCTCGCGCGCAAGCCGTGGCAGGTCTTCACCCGTGAGGTCCTGCTCGAGCAGGTCTGGGGCTACCGGCACGCGGCCGACACCCGGCTGGTGAACGTGCACGTCCAGCGGCTGCGCTCGAAGGTCGAGAAGGACCCCGAGCGCCCGGAGATCGTGGTGACCGTCCGCGGTGTCGGTTACAAGGCGGGGCCGAGCTGACATGAGTGCAGGCAGTGCTGCTCCGAAGCCCGGGGACCCGGGAGTCCGTACGGGGCGGACTGCCGGACCGGGGCGGGGGGGCTCGCGATTCGGCCGTCTGCTGCGCGGCGGAGGACTCCTCCGCAGCAGGCCGGTCCTCCGGCTCTTCGCGCGCTGGGTCCGCCGGCCGCTGCTGCCCGCCGTGCGGCTGTGGTGGCGGAACATCCAGCTGAGGATCGTCGCGGGCACCCTGCTCATGTCCCTCGGAGTGGTGCTGCTGCTCGGTCTCGTCGTCATCGGGCAGGTCCGCAACGGCCTGCTCGAGGCCAAGGAGAGGGCCGCCCAGAGCCAGGCCGCCGGGGGGTTCTCCGCCGCCCAGGACCGGGCGGCGACCACTCCCTCCGCGCCCGGCCAGCAGGGCGGCGTGCGGGCCGGTGCCTCCGTGAACTGGCGCTCCACGCTGGTCGAGCAGCTCGCCAGCGGTGGTCAGAGCGCGTTCAACGTGGTCGCGCTCTCCCTCGACACCGGCGACACCGCGAGCCGTGGCGCCCGTGCCTCCGGCGAGGTCGACCCGACCACGAGCGTCCCCGCCGACCTGCGGCACTGGGTCGCGCAGGGCACCGGAACCTTCCAGAAGTTCACGCGGATCCACTACACCAGCGGCAAGGCGTCCGAGCCGGGCCTGGTGATCGGCAAGCGGCTGAACGACGCCGACGGCGACCAGTACGAGCTGTACTACCTCTTCCCGCTGAGCCAGGAGGAGGACTCCCTCACCCTGGTCAAGGGGACCCTGGCGACCGCCGGGCTCTTCGTCGTCGTGCTGCTCGGCGCCATCGCCTGGCTGATGGTGCGCCAGGTCGTCACGCCCGTGCGGATGGCCGCCGGGATCGCCGAGCGGCTCTCGGCAGGCCGCCTCCAGGAGCGCATGAAGGTCACCGGCGAGGACGACATCGCGCGCCTCGGCGAGGCCTTCAACAAGATGGCCTCCAACCTCCAGCTCAAGATCCAGCAGCTGGAGGAGCTGTCGCGGATGCAGCGGCGTTTCGTCTCCGACGTCTCGCACGAGCTGCGGACCCCGCTGACCACGGTCCGGATGGCCGCCGACGTCATCCACGAGGCCCGCGTCGACTTCGACCCGATCACCGCACGCTCCGCCGAACTCCTCGGCGACCAGCTCGACCGCTTCGAGTCGCTGCTCTCCGACCTCCTGGAGATCAGCCGCTTCGACGCGGGCGCGGCCGCCCTGGAAGCCGAGCCGATAGACCTGCGCCAGGTCGTCCGCCGTGTCATCGGCGGCGCCGAACCCCTCGCCGAGCGCAAGGGCACCCGGATCGTGGTCCTCGGCGACCAGCAGCCCGTGGTGGCCGAGGCGGACGCCCGCCGCGTCGAGCGGGTACTGCGCAACCTCGTCGTCAACGCCGTCGAGCACGGCGAGGGCCGGGACGTGGTCGTGAAGCTCGCCGCCGCCGGCGGGGCCGTCGCCGTCGCCGTCCGCGACTACGGCGTCGGACTCAAGCCGGGCGAGGCCACCCGGGTCTTCAACCGCTTCTGGCGCGCCGACCCCGCACGCGCGCGCACCACCGGCGGCACGGGCCTCGGCCTGTCGATCGCGGTGGAGGACGCGCGGCTGCACGGCGGCTGGCTCCAGGCCTGGGGCGAGGCCGGTGGCGGCTCGCAGTTCCGGCTCACCCTGCCGCGTACCGCGGACGAGCCGCTGCGGGGGTCCCCGATCCCGCTGGAGCCCGAGGACTCCCGGCGCAACCGCGAGCAGACCGCCGCCGGACGCGGCCAGGAGAGCGGCCGGCTCACCGCCGTGCCCGCGCAGCCCGTCGGCGACCGGTCGGCGCTCGCCGTACCGCCGAGGCTGCCCGCGCCGCCGCGGGCGACCGTCGATCCGACGGCGCTGCCCGGCAGCGGCGCACGGGTCGTGGCGCGGACGGCGACGGACGGCGACGGCGGGACGGGCCCGGCGACGGCCGGGGGCAACGGGCATCTGGAGCGGGAGGACGGGACACGTGGGCGCTGACTCCCGAGCGGAGCACGCGGGGCGGGGACGGAGTACACGCGCGGTGGTTCTCGCCGCGTGCGGCGGCCTTCTGGTGACCGGGTGCGCGACGATGCCCGACAGCGGGGACGTGCAGCCGGTGAAGGGCTCCAACACGGGTGACTCACAGGTACGGGTCTATGCCGTGGCCCCCCGGGAGAACGCGGGCCCGGACGAGATCGTCGACGGCTTCCTGGAAGCCATGACGAGTGACGACCCCGGCTTCGCCACCGCCCGCAAGTACCTCACGAAAAAGGCCGCGCAGGGCTGGAAGCCGGAGCAGAGCATCACCGTGCTCACCACCGCGCCCGACCGCGAGCAGGCCGATCGCGACGCCGACCCCGAGAACCAGGGGCGTGCCTTCCCGCTCTCCGGCCGCAAGATCGCGACCGTGGACGCCCGCCACGCCTATCAGCCGAACAGCCCCACCGAGTACCTGCAGTCGATCCACGTCGTGCAGCAGCCGTCGGCGAACGGCAAGGGCCGGGAGTGGCGCATCGACAGCCTCCCGCCCGGCCTGGTCCTCGGCGAGGCCGACTTCCTCCGCAACTACCGTTCGGTCAACAAGTACTACTTCGCCTCCGGGGAGGACTGGGTCGTCGCCGACCCCGTCTACATCCGGCAGCGGCAGGACCCCGTCACCCGGATGGATCCGGTGACGCAGACGGTCAAGGCGCTGCTGGAGGGCCCGACGAACTGGCTGAAGCCCGCCGTCGACTCGCAGTTCCCCTCCGGTACGGAGCTGAAGACCGGTGTCACCACCCTGACCACGGACGACCAGTCCACGCTGAGGGTGCCGCTCAACCAGAAGGCGGACCGGGCCGGCGGCGAGGCGTGCCGTCGGATGGCGGCGCAGCTGCTGTTCACGCTGGGCGACCTGACCTCCGTACGGGTCGAGCAGGTGGAGCTCCTGGGGTCGGGCGGGCAGTCGCTGTGCCGGCTGGGCAAGGGGCAGGCGTTCGAGTTCGCGGCGGTGCGGAACACCGACCGCGAGGAGCACCCGTACTTCGTCGGCGAGCACGGCAAGCTGATGATGCTCCTGGTCGGGGACAAGGGGGCGGACGCGCCGGTCGAGGTGCCGGGGCCGTTCGGCAAGGGCACGGTGCGGCTCAGCTCGGTCGCCGTCGACCGGGGCGAGACCCGGGCCGCCGGGGTCGGGCAGACCGGCCGGGAGCTGTTCGTCTCCTCCATCACCACGGAGCAGGACCCGCTGCCGCCCGTCCTGACCAGCAGGGCCGCCCGCCCGGCCGACCGGCTGTCCGCGCCCAGCTGGGACGGCAGGGGCGATCTGTGGGTCGCCGACCGGGACCCCGCCGCGCCTCAGCTGTGGATGGTGCCGGACGGCACCGGGCACCCGGTCAAGGTCCGCACACCGTGGCTCGGGGACGACGCCCGCATCGAGTCCCTGCGGGTCTCCGCCGACGGCGTACGGATCGCGCTGGTGGTCACGCGGGGTGAGCGCAAGACCCTGCAGATCGGCCGGATCCAGCGGCAGACTACGGGCGAGGAGCCGGTCGTCTCCGTCCTGGACCTGCAGCCCGCCGCACCCCGGATGGAGTCGGTCACGGCCGTCTCCTGGGCCGGACCCAGCCGGCTCGTCGTGGTCGGCAAGGAGGCGGGTGGCGTCCAGCAGATCCGCTACCTCCAGACCGACGGTTCGACCTCGGCGACCTCGGTGCTGCCCGGTCTGAACGGGGTGACCTCGGTGGCCGCCCCGCACAAGGACACCGTGCCGGTGGTGGCCGACTCCGGCGACGACGGGATCGTGCGGCTCGCGCCCGGGACGAATTGGCGGCCGGTGGTCAAGAAGGGGTCCTCGCCGGTCTACCCCGGCTAGGACGCGCTCCGCGAGGCGCTGCGGGGAGCGCGCTCGCGGGGCGGCCTGAGGTCGCCCCGTCGGGCCCGCTCGCAGGGTCGTACCTGACGTACTCGGGGCTCTTCGGGCCGGGTTTTCCACAGGGGTGGCCGGGAGGGGTCCGGAGGCGCACAGTGGAGCCATGCGGGGGTGGTGGCGCGAGATCGCCGGGCTGGTGCTGCCGGTCGCCTGCGGAGGCTGCGGCAGACCGCGGACGGAGCTGTGCGCGGCATGCGCGCACGCGCTCGCCGGGGCGCCGCCGCGCAGGGTGAGGCCCGCGCCCGAGCCCGCCGGGCTGCCCGTGGTCCACGCCGCCGCGCCGTACGCCGGTGCCGTACGGGAGCTGCTCCTCGCCCACAAGGAGCGCGGGGCCCTCCCGCTCGCCGGGCCCCTGGGCGGCGCCCTCGCCGGGGCCGTGGCGGCCGCCACCCTGCCCGGGAAGGGCCCCGCGGACGGACCCCTGCTCCTCGTGCCCGTGCCCTCCTCGCGGCGCTCCGTACGGGCGCGTGGCCACGATCCGACACGGCGGATCGCACTGGCCGCGGCGGCCCGGCTGCGGCGGTCGGGCAGGCCGGCGCGGGTCGTGCCCGTGCTCCGGCAGCGGCGGTACGTGGCGGATCAGGCCGGGCTCGGGGCGCGCGGGCGCTTCGCCAACCTGTCGGAGGCGCTGGAGGTCGTGCCGGGCGGCGCACGGCTTCTGACGGCGGGGAGGGTGGTTCTCGTGGACGACCTGATGACCACGGGCGCCTCACTCGCGGAGGCGGCGCGCGCCCTCGGAGCCGTACGCCCTCCGTTCATTCACGGAATACCGCACGGCTTACCGGCCGGCTCCGCGCAGCACGGAATCGAACAGCGGGTGGCGGCTGTGATCGCATCCTCTCCCGCTTCGTTCGAAATAAACCGGAACTCGCCGGAAACTTGGATCGTTGCAGGTGGTGAGAGGTGAAAGCACTCGTACGGAGGTATGTCGCGGTAGCGGGTGCCGACACCCGTCCGAAGGGGCTATGTTCGGTTGTGAGGAATGGAGAATGCCATCGCCTCACCGAATACGGTTGCGCCTACAGGACAGGAGTTCAGGGCGAATTAACCTCTTGTCGATGGGGTGGAGATCTTGTCGACTGGGGAGGAGAGAGGTCGAAGTCGCCAAGTCCGAGCTCCGGTGAGACCACCGGAGTGTGGTGCAAAGGGAGATGCCCGGCGGCCAAGGAGCCGACCAGGGCGATCCGGGAACGGAGTTCTGCGTGGACATCGTCGTCAAGGGCCGCAAGACCGAGGTGCCCGAGCGGTTCCGCAAGCACGTGGCCGAGAAGCTGAAGCTGGAGAAGATCCAGAAGCTCGACGGCAAGGTGATCAGCCTCGACGTCGAGGTGTCCAAGGAGCACAACCCGCGGCAGGCCGACCGGTCCGACCGCGTGGAGATCACCCTCCACTCCCGAGGCCCGGTGATCCGGGCGGAAGCGGCGGCAGGCGACCCGTACGCAGCGCTCGACCTCGCCAGCGACAAGCTCGAGGCACGACTGCGCAAGCAGCACGACAAGCGATACACCCGGCGTGGCAGCGGCAGGCTGTCCGCGGCGGAGGTCGGGGACGTGGTGCCCGGCGCCGCCAAGCTCAACGGGGACGGTCAACTGGCCGTCGACGAGACCGAGACGGTGCCCACCACGATGATGGGCTCCATCGAGGTCCAGGGCGAGGGCCCGCTCGTGGTCCGCGAGAAGACCCACCGGGCCGCACCGATGACGCTCGACCAGGCGCTCTACGAGATGGAGCTGGTCGGGCACGACTTCTATCTCTTCGTCGACTCCGACACCAAGCAGCCGAGCGTTGTCTACCGGCGACACGCTTACGACTACGGCGTCATCCACCTGGAAAGCGACCCGCTCGCCGAGGGCGGCGGTGTCGGTGGTGCGCTCGGCGGCTGACCCGCCGCACCGCACCGCCTCCGAACAGGTGTCCTTCTCGGTGCCCCTGGAGCGCAATTCGCGCCCCCAGGGGCACCCCCGTGCGCCCGCGGAGCACCCCCGTCGTCGCCCGGGCATGAAATCATGGCGTGCACGCCAACCGGTGCCGGTCGAGTACGGGTTGGAGGACCGGAAACGAATTCAGGCCACGGCCTTCAGGGGGAGGAACGATGGCGGACAGCTTCGGGCCGGTGCTCAGCGAACGCGAGCACGGCGGTGCGGTCCCGGAGGGATCGGAATCGGACAGCGGAGCATGCCGCAAGGAGCCGATCCGGGTCCTCGTCGTGGACGACCATGCCCTCTTCCGCCGCGGACTCGAGATCGTCCTCGCCCAGGAAGAGGACATCCAGGTCGTCGGCGAGGCCGGTGACGGCGCCGAGGCCGTCGACAAGGCCGCCGATCTGCTCCCCGACATCGTCCTGATGGACGTACGGATGCCCCGGCGCGGCGGCATCGAGGCGTGCACCTCCATCAAGGAGGTGGCCCCCAGTGCGAAGATCATCATGCTGACGATCAGCGACGAGGAGGCCGACCTCTACGAGGCGATCAAGGCGGGGGCCACGGGCTACCTCCTCAAGGAGATCTCCACCGACGAGGTCGCCACCGCGATCCGCGCGGTCGCCGACGGGCAGTCGCAGATCAGCCCGTCGATGGCGTCCAAGCTCCTCACCGAGTTCAAGTCGATGATCCAGCGCACCGACGAGCGCCGGCTCGTGCCCGCGCCCCGGCTGACCGACCGCGAGCTGGAGGTCCTCAAGCTCGTCGCGACCGGCATGAACAACCGGGACATCGCCAAGGAGCTGTTCATTTCCGAGAACACGGTGAAGAACCACGTGCGGAACATCCTGGAGAAGCTGCAGCTGCACTCCCGGATGGAGGCCGTGGTGTATGCGATGCGGGAGAAGATCCTCGAGATCCGGTAGCCCGGCCCTGCCGGCCGAGCCCCGGTAGCCCGGGCCCCGACTATTCCAGGGCCGCCACCAGGTCCTTCGTCAGCTCCGGGTGGTCCATCCGCTCCACCGTCACCGCGTCGCAGCCCACCCACTCGGCTGCCTCGCGCAGGGCCCGCGCCACCGCCGGCACGGCCTTGGGGCCGTCGAGCGTCACCTGCCGGGCGACGAGCGTCCGGCCCTCCCGCGCCGGGTCCACCCGGCCGACCAGGCGGCCCCCGGCGAGCACCGGCATCGCGAAGTAGCCGTGGATCCGATTCTGCTTCGGCACGTACGCCTCCAGGCGGTGCGTGAAGCCGAAGATCCGCTCCGTGCGCGCCCGCTCCCAGATCAGCGAGTCGAAGGGCGAGAGCAGCGTCGTGCGGTGCCGGCCGCGCGGCTCGGCGGCGAGCGCCGCCGGATCCGCCCAGGCGGGCTTCCCCCAGCCCGCCACCGTCACCGGCACCAGACCCGAGGCCTCGACCACGGCGTCGAACTGCTCGCCCTTGATCCGGTGGTAGTCCGCGATGTCCGCGCGCGTGCCCACGCCGAGGGCCTCGCCCGCCTGCCGCACCAGGCGCCGCACGCACTCGGCGTCGTCCAGCTCGTCATGGAGCAGCGCCTGCGGGATCGCCCGCTCGGCCAGGTCGTAGACCCGCTTCCAGCCGCGCCGCTCCGTGACCACGACCTCGCCGTACATCAGGGCCCGCTCGACGGCGATCTTGCTGTCGGACCAGTCCCACCACTCGCCCTTGTTCTTCGCGCCGCCCAGCTCGGTCGCCGTCAGCGGGCCCTGGTCCCGCAGCTGGTCGATCACCTTCTCGTACGCCCCGGCCGACAGCTCGTGGTGCCAGTGCGGCCGGTCGCGGTAGGCGCGGCGGCGGAAGGCGAAGTGCGGCCACTCCTCGACGGGCAGGATGCAGGCGGCGTGCGACCAGTACTCGAAGGCGTGAGCCCCCGTCCAGTACGCGTCCTCCACGGCCGTGCGGCCGACGGCGCCCAGCCGCGCGTACGGGATGAGCTCGTGGGAGCGGGCGAGGACGGAGATGGTGTCGAGCTGGACCTGGCCGAGCGACCGGAGGACCCCGCGGACCCCGGCCCTGCGGTCGGGCGCGCCCAGGAACCCCTGGGCGCGCAGGGCGATCCTGCGGGCTTCGTCGGCGGACAGTTCGGCGGCGGGGCGCGGCGCAGTCGTCATGGACCGCACCCTAGGCCCCGGCACTGACAGTCACACCGCCTCGGCCGGACGCTCGGGCGCCGGGAGGTACGGCAGGGGGCTCGGCAGGCCGAAGTCGGAGGGGAGCAGGGCGCCGACCCAGGCGTCCCGGAGCGTGCCCTTGTTGGTCAGACCGGCGCGCTGGACGCCCTCGACGACGAAGCCGACCCGCTCGGCCACCGCGCGCGAGGCGGTGTTGCCGACCTCGGCGCGCCAGATCAGGCGCGTGCAGCCGAGTCCGGTGAAGGCCCAGTGGGCCAGGGCCCGGACGATCTCCGTCATGTAGCCCTGGCCGCGGGCCTCGGGGGCGAGCCAGTAGCCGACCTCCCAGACTCCGGCGCCCCGGTCGTGCAGCGAGGCGGCGGCGAGCAGCGGGCCGCCGTCGAGCGGTTCCACGGCGAAGGGGTACTCCTTGTCCTCCCGCCAACCGTCCGGGACCAGCCGGTTCAGGAAGAACTCCGCGTCCTCGCGCCTGTACGGGGAGGGGACGACGGTCCAGCGCTGGATGGCGGGGTCCTGGCAGACGGCGTACACGGTGTCGACGTCCTCGGGGACGAAGGTCCGCAGACGAAGCCGGTCGGTGGTGAGGGTGATGGGATCCATGCCGGGATTGTGGTGACCTCGCGGACCGGAAGCGAACACTTTTCGGATGGGGCGGCACCTTCCGCCCACCTCGTGCGTTCTCTTTACGGGCGGGCGTACGGCTCCGGCACTGCGGGCCTCCCTGTGTGAGGGCGGTCTCGCTTACGATGGCCGTTGCGGTGGGGACCACCTGCCGTGCCCGCGCTCGCGTCCATCACAAGACCCAGTGCCAGGCCCGACCGGCAAGGAGACCAGCCTCAGTGTCCGTCTTCAACAAGCTCATGCGTGCAGGCGAAGGCAAGATCCTGCGCAAACTGCACCGCATCGCGGACCAGGTCAACTCCATCGAAGAGGACTTCGTCAACCTCTCCGACGCCGACCTGCGGGCGCTCACCGAGGAGTACAAGCAGCGGTACGCCGACGGCGAGAGCCTCGACGACCTGATGCCCGAGGCCTTCGCGACCGTCCGCGAGGCCGCCAAGCGCGTCCTCGGCCAGCGCCACTACGACGTCCAGCTGATGGGCGGCGCCGCCCTCCACCTCGGCTACGTCGCCGAGATGAAGACCGGTGAGGGCAAGACCCTCGTCGGCACCCTCCCGGCGTACCTCAACGCGCTCTCCGGCAAGGGCGTCCACCTGATCACGGTCAACGACTACCTGGCCGAGCGCGACTCCGAGCTCATGGGCCGGGTGCACAAGTTCCTCGGCCTGACCGTCGGCTGCATCCTGGCCAACATGACGCCGGCCCAGCGCCGCGAGCAGTACGCCTGCGACATCACGTACGGCACGAACAACGAGTTCGGCTTCGACTACCTGCGCGACAACATGGCGTGGTCCAAGGACGAGCTCGTCCAGCGCGGCCACAACTACGCCTGTGTCGACGAGGTCGACTCCATCCTCGTCGACGAGGCCCGTACGCCGCTGATCATCTCCGGCCCGGCCGACCAGGCGACCAAGTGGTACGGCGACTTCGCCAAGCTGGTCACCCGGCTGAGCAAGGGCGAGCCCGGCAACCCGCTCAAGGGCATCGAGGAGACCGGCGACTACGAGGTCGACGAGAAGAAGCGCACCGTCGCCATCCACGAGGCGGGCGTCGCCAAGGTCGAGGACTGGCTGGGCATCGACAACCTCTACGAGTCGGTGAACACCCCGCTCGTCGGCTACCTGAACAACGCCATCAAGGCGAAGGAACTGTTCAAGAAGGACAAGGACTACGTCGTCATGGACGGCGAAGTCATGATCGTCGACGAGCACACCGGCCGTATCCTCGCCGGCCGCCGCTACAACGAGGGCATGCACCAGGCGATCGAGGCGAAGGAAGGGGTGCAGATCAAGGACGAGAACCAGACGCTCGCCACGATCACCCTCCAGAACTTCTTCCGCCTCTACGACAAGCTCTCCGGCATGACCGGTACGGCCATGACCGAGGCGGCCGAGTTCCACCAGATCTACAAGCTCGGCGTCGTCCCGATCCCGACGAACAAGCCGATGATCCGCAAGGACCAGTCGGACCTGATCTACCGGACCGAGGTCGCCAAGTTCGCCGCCGTCGTCGACGACATCGCGGAGAAGCACGAGAAGGGCCAGCCGATCCTCGTCGGCACGACCTCCGTCGAGAAGTCCGAGTACCTCTCGCAGCAGCTCTCCAAGCGCGGCATCCAGCACGAGGTCCTCAACGCCAAGCACCACGAGCGCGAGGCCAGCATCGTCGCCCAGGCCGGCCGCCGCGGCGCCGTCACCGTCGCCACCAACATGGCCGGCCGCGGTACGGACATCAAGCTCGGCGGCAACCCGGACGACCTCGCCGAGGCCGAGCTGCGCCAGGCGGGCCTGGACCCGGTCGAGCACGTCGAGGAGTGGGCCGCGGCCCTGCCCGGCGCCCTGGAGCGCGCCGAGAAGGCCGTGAAGGCGGAGTTCGAGGAGGTCAAGGAGCTCGGCGGTCTGTACGTCCTCGGTACCGAGCGCCACGAGTCGCGCCGTATCGACAACCAGCTGCGCGGCCGCTCCGGCCGTCAGGGCGACCCCGGCGAGTCCCGCTTCTACCTCTCGCTCGGCGACGACCTGATGCGCCTGTTCAAGGCGCAGATGGTCGAGCGCGTGATGGCCATGGCCAACGTGCCGGACGACGTGCCGATCGAGAACAAGATGGTCACCCGCGCCATCGCCTCCGCCCAGTCGCAGGTCGAGACCCAGAACTTCGAGACCCGCAAGAACGTCCTGAAGTACGACGAGGTCCTCAACCGGCAGCGCGAGGTCATCTACGGCGAGCGCCGCCGCGTCCTGGAGGGTGAGGACCTGCACGAGCAGATCAAGCACTTCATGGACGACACGATCGACGACTACATCCGCCAGGAGACCGCCGAGGGCTTCGCGGAGGAGTGGGACCTCGACCGGCTGTGGAACGCCTTCAAGCAGCTCTACCCGGTGAAGGTCACCGTGGAGGAGCTGGAGGACGCGGCCGGGGACCGTGCGGGCATCACCGCCGAGTTCATCGCCGAGTCCATCAAGGACGACATCCACGAGCAGTACGAGACGCGCGAGAAGCAGCTCGGCTCGGACATCATGCGCGAGCTGGAGCGGCGCGTGGTCCTCTCCGTCCTCGACCGCAAGTGGCGCGAGCACCTCTACGAGATGGACTACCTCCAGGAGGGCATCGGCCTGCGCGCCATGGCGCAGAAGGACCCGCTGGTCGAGTACCAGCGCGAGGGCTTCGACATGTTCACCGCCATGATGGAGGGCATCAAGGAGGAGTCCGTCGGCTACCTGTTCAACCTGGAGGTCCAGGTCGAGCAGCAGGTCGAGGAGGTCCCGGTGCAGGCGTCCGCCCCGTCGCTCACCAAGGAGGACGCCACTGCGGCGGCCGGGCGTCCGGAGATCCGCGCCAAGGGGCTCGACGCCCCGCAGCGGCCGGACCGGCTGCACTTCTCCGCGCCGACCGTGGACGGGGACGGCGGTGTCGTCGAGGGCGACTTCGCCTCCGACGACGTGGAAGGCGACGGGATGACCCGGGCCGAGCGCCGCAAGGCGCAGAAGAACGCGGGCGGCGGGCGTCGCCGCAAGAAGTGACGTCCTGAGTGAGGGACGTGGAGGGGTCGGTCGCCCGGTGGGCGGCCGGCCCCTTCGCCGTGGGTGGGGCCTTCGCCGTGGCCGACCCTTTCGCCGCCGTGGGCGGGGCCTTTCGTCGGGCGTGCCGGGCCGGGGGCGAAGGGCCTTTCGTTGGGCGTGCTGGGCCCGTGGGCGGGGCTTTCGTCGGGCGCGCTGGGCCCGGGGGCGGTGGGCCTTTCGTCAGGTGTGTCGGGTGGTCGCGCCGAGGCCGTCCAGTTCCACGGCGGCGCAGCGCCAGCGCTGGTCCTCGCCGCGCTCCAGGCGGAACGCCATGGCCCGCACCCGGGCGCCGGTGGCGATGGTCGCGAAGGCCTCGACGGCGGTCTGCGGGGAGCGCACCTGGACCGAGCAGCGGCGCAGGACCGGGCGGGGGCCGAGCGAGCGCAGGGGCGTCTCGGGGGCGAGCCGGACGAGCTGCTCGTACGCGTCGCCGACGGTGTGGCCGAGCATCCAGTGGACGGGTCGTTCCCCGCTCAGCACAGCGAGCAGGCGCTCGGCGAAGACGGTGTGCGGGGGAAGCGCCCGGGGCGCGGTGCGGGAGGGGCCGCCCTGCGCGGGCGTACGGGGGCGGGTGCCGGCGGCACCGCGCGGCCGGGATCCGGCGGAACCACGCGGGCGCGTGCCCGCCGGGCCGCCGGGGGCCGTGCGGGGGCGGGGGAGCGGGGAGGGCGTGGCGGTGAGCGTGGTGTTCATGGCGGTCCCCTGTCGCTGCGTAACCGAGTGATACCAGTCGGTAACTTCGTTGGGGATCTTGTACGGCCGGACTCCGAGGCCCCGCAAGGACGTCGCAGTGGAGGGGCGGTCCTGGAAACGGATCACCTATCAGGGTGACGCGGTCGGAAACCGGCTCTCCGGCGCCCCGGCGGACGGCCCTCCGCGGTGGACGGACGGCGATGCGGGCCCGCCACCCCGAAGGGGGACTCCGCACGTATCCTGAGGGCCTCTCCGTCTACGAAAGCGGCCTGCCATGCGCGTCTACATCCACCTGACCCTCCCCGGTCTCGCACAGGCGCACAAGGCGGGCGAGCTGGGCCCCGGCCCCCTGACCGCCTACGCCGTCACCCCCGCGCTGCGCGAGTGGTACGTCTCCGACGACATCGAGGAGCTGGAGTACGCGGCGCTCAACCGGGCCGCCTCCGCCTCCCTGCGGCTCCTCGCCGGCGACCCCGAGGCGCCCCGGCGCCGGATCGTCGTCGCCGTCGACGTGGCCGACAAGGACGCGACCGTCGACCCCGACCGCGGGCTCGACGGCGGCTCCATCGGCGAGGTCCGCATCGCCGGAGCCGTACCGCTGGCCAAGGCCGCGGCCGTGCACGCCGACGCGGACGACGCCGAGGCGGACGTCACGGCGGCGGCGGACGCGCTGGGCGCGGCGGACCAGGGCGACGACGACGCCCAGTTCGTCGTGGACGGGGCCGAGGACCACGAGCTGCTGTGGTTCGGCGTGCAGGAGATCCCCGCGCTGCTGGGCTGACGCCCGTCCGGTCTTCGGTGTCGGTGGGCCCGGGTACGGTCTTTCCCATGGGGAAGCACGGAAAGCACCTGGTCTGGGACTGGAACGGCACACTGCTCGACGACATCGACGCGGTGATCGGCGCGACGAACGCGGCCTTCGCCGAGCTCGGGCTCGCGTCCATCACGCTGGAGCGGTACCGCGAGCTGTACACGGTGCCGGTGCCGAAGTTCTACGAGCGGCTGATGGGGCGGCTGCCGACGGACCAGGAGTGGACCGTCATGGACGGGGTCTTCCACCGGCACTACTGGGAGCGCGCCGACGCGTGCGGGCTCACCGCCGGGGCGGCGGAGCTGCTCGCGGCGCGGCAGGCGGCCGGGGCCACGCAGTCGCTGCTGTCGCTCGCGCCGCACGCGCATCTCGTCCCCCTTGTGCGGCGGTACGGGATCGCGGAGCGGTTCGTCCGTGTCGACGGCCGCCCCGACGCCTCCACCGACGGGAAGTCCGGGCACATGGTGCGGCACGTGGCGGCGCTCGGGGTCCCGGCCGAGCGGGTCGTCGTCATCGGGGACGCGGCGGATGACGCGGTGGCGGCGGCGTTCGTGGGGGCGCGGGCGGTGTTGTACACCGGGGGGTCGCACAGTCGGGCTTCGCTGGCGCGGGTGGGGGTGCCGGTGGTGGACTCCCTGGAGGAGGCGGTGGCTGTCGCGGAGGAGCTGGTCTAGGGCGGCCCTGTAGGGCCTTCGCCCCCTGTGGGGCGGGGCCTTTGCGGGCTTCCTCGGTCCCTGCGAGGACGTCTACGTGTGCTCACGTGTGGCTCCCGTGCCCCGAGAGCTTTTGTTCATCCACCCGTAACAACGGTCGGAAAAC